>JBGSIG010000690.1:0-12558 GCA_041742655.1 Ferruginibacter sp.
ATAAATAAATAAAAGGTTCATGAACAATTCAGACATATTTTTTAACGAACTGTATAAAAATTTTAACGAGCAAAAAATTGACTTCGTCATTGCTGCAATGACGGATAATGTGAAATGGGCAAATGGTATGGACGGTGGTTACGTGTATGGTCATGACGGCGTTAAAGAATATTGGACAAGACAGTTTACGATGGTAAGCGCAAACGTTACTCCATTAAATATTGAAATCGAAAACGGACTGGCAAAAATAAAAGTTCACCAGGTTGTTCACGATTTAAATGGTGGACTCCTTGCAGACGAATTAGTATACCACTATTTCCAACTCAACAATAATAAAATTGTTGAGTTCAACATTGGCTCAAAAAAAGGAGGCCTAGTAACACCATAACAAACAGAAATTTTATGACTAAAATATATAGAAAAGGAGCAACCGGTGCCTTGCTTGACGAATACGAAAGAGCAATTGCAGAGTTAAAGAATTGCATAGAAACTATTAATGATAAGGATTTGATTAAAATTGTTGACCGGGAAACAGTCGACGAAAATTGCCATTCTGTTCAAACAATTTTATCTCACGTGGTAAATTCTGGTTACGGATATGCAGTGAGTATCCAAAACCTAAAAGGGCCTTATATAGAATGGCCGGTAAAAACTTTTCATACAACCATTAATGAGTACCTCGAAGATTTAACGAGTGTTTTCTCTTATACCGGAAATATTTTCAGTAAAATCAACGACAGTGAACTGGAGGAGTTTAACGATTCACTAAAAATAATAACACGCTGGGGGCAATTGTACGATATTGAACAACTGACAGAACATGCAATTGTACATATACTTCGGCACAGGCGGCAAATTGAAAAGTTCAAAATCCTGTTAGGCATTCATACCGGATAGTAATTATTTTGGAAAGTGCCATCATCTCAACACCTGTATGGTTCCTCTTTCACTATATATTTTCCCGTCTATGCCAATCCCTTCAGCCATCCATACAAACACCTGGTTATCTTGTAAAACACCTTTGTATCGTCCATCCCAACCTGCCGGATTATTTTTTAAGTCAAAAACTATATTTCCCATGCGGTTAAATATCCTGAAGTATTTCAGTTCGGTGATGCCAAAATTCAACGGCTTTACAAAATCATTTAATCCATCATTATTAGGAGTAAACGCTGTAGGAACATTGATGGCTATTTTGTCGAACACCTGCACAAACTGAGTATCAACAACTGTGCATCCTTCATTTGCTTTTATCACTATTGTGTAAGTAATATCCTCGGTTCCGAAATATTTTGGTTGAAAACTTTTTGGATTGTCTAAAAACCTGGGTGGAAACCATTCAGCATCGCTACCCAATGGCCTTGCCTTTAATGGAAAAGGGTAATTTTTTGTAGCAAATTCTACCGGGTAAGTTACACCTTGTATGGGCGCTGAGATGTTTATTTCTACATCATCCGTCTGCGCCGAGCAACCTTGTACACTTGTAACAACAGCATGGTAAATGCCAGTTTCAATAACCTTGTATTTTACACCGGTAGCTCCTGGGATTACGCTGTTATTGCGGTACCAAGCAACATTATATGCAGGCTGCACACTTAGCACTGCACTGTCGCCTTCACCTGCACAAAATTTTTGTTTCCCCGTTAAAGTAAGCACGCTATCTACAGGCGTAACCGAGGTTATATTAACCGCATCTGTAGCTATACAGCCACCGCCCAGACTACGGACAGTAAGTACATATGTTACCGGCGTACTTACACTTGGAGATAAAATTGGATTTGCAATGTTTGGATCTGATAGCCCCTCTTGGGGAAGCCAGCTATACACCACGCCAGGCTTAGGAAATGAACCAATTTGCACAGGCTGATTTCCACAAAAAGCCTTGTCCATTCCGGCATCCGCAATCAGCGTCAATGTATCTAAAAGGGGTACATAAAACGTATCCTTGCAATAGTCTTTATAAAAGTATTCACAAATCACTGCTATGGTAGTTCCCGAAGCAGGTAAAGGAGAAATGTGAACATTTTGCTGATTACCCAGGGGCACAGTAAGATTGCTGTTATACCATGAGTAACTCTTGTATCCCGCCGGACCTGTTACGGTAATAGCAGTATCAGAAGGGCAAAATGTTGAGCCCGCCAGCCTTTCATTACAATTTTCATCCACATCAACATAGGCGTAGCCAAAATGCTGTGCGTACGCACAACCGGTAACCAAAAAAGTTATGCTTATTTTTCTTCCGGCCAGGTTTTTTAAAAAAAGTGTTGAAGGCGTCCAGTCTTTATACAAAACTTTATTGCCGTGGCTGAGTATTGGTGATGTCAGGTGGCCTGTTGCATTTTCATCGGGCGAAAAGTTAACGGATGAGCAGTCGATCACTTCATTTGTAGAAAGATCTTTCACTATAATTTCGAACCGAGGCTGATATACCGGTAGATGATTTGGATTTTCATACACCACAGCATAGTTGTAGCGAAAATAATAATTGTCCTGGTTAGTAGGTATGGTAAACTCGTACGAAACCCCGTTTGCGAGACCACCGGTTTGAGTACCGCCAATTTTTACCGAATATCTGCTACCATTAGGGCATACCACCGGAAAACCACCAAACCCATCTACTTGTGGAACGGTTTGCGCAGACATGATAGCATGCCTTCCCTCAAGTGGTGGAGATTTAGCCACCTCAATATCAATAAGGTTCCCATCACTGCCCAGTGAGATAGTGCCGGCAATACAATCCCAATACTCGAAAGTACCCAATTCAAAGCCAAGGTTGGGAGGGCAATCCTGTCCCTTAACTGAACCTAAAATAAAAAACCCAAAAAGTAAGCACCAAACTTTATTCACACTTAACAATTTTCCTTAATTTAAAGTCGATAAAGATACTTTAATTAAAAATCTTGGAAAAATAATTGGATGATAGTGTGGCAACATTCCTGGTTACCAACTTTAAATGCTACAGTTGAAATAAACTTTCGAAGCGTCCTACCCTTCAACAACGACCATCAAATGCAGTAACACCTAATTCATCATTTCAATTTAAACACATGCACAAAAGGAACTCCAAAAGATTTATTTTGTAATAAGGTATTAAAGTAGAATTAAGTAGACGTAAAAGAAGAAAAATATTCTGGAGTAAATATGTAGTTACGTATATGCTGCCAGTAAAGAAGGAAATAAATTTTTATATATTTAGCACAGGCTTTAAAATTATACATTATGACAACAAAAGAAGTTGCAGACAAGCTGGTAAAAATGTGCCGGGAAGGGAAAGTGGAAGAAGCCAAACAGGAATTATTTGCTGAAGACATTACCAGTATTGAACCAACCGAAGGCATTCTGCCCAAAGAAACCAAAGGCATAAAAGCCATCGAAAAGAAAGCTGAACTATTTATATCGATGGTAGAACAATTTTACGATAGCACCATCACGGACCCAGTGGTGGCCGGCGATTATTTTTCTATCGGCTGGGATACGGATATACAAATGAAAGGAGCAGAAAGAAAAATGAACAGTGATATCTGCCTGTACAAAGTAAAAAATGGCAAGATAGTTTCAGAACAATTTTTTTACTAGTTGCACCGGAGGCAACATGATTGCACCTAATTTTTCGCAGAAAATAGATTTTCTTTTCGGAAGAAAAATTGTTTACATTTACCAACATCACTTCTTATTAACATTTCGCCATGTTGAATAAAATTAGCCCCATCATTTTCTTTTGTATCTGCATTAGTGTTGCCGGTTGCAACAGAGCCAGTAAAGAACCTGCCTTGCAATTTGAAACAATAAGCGATAGCGTATATAAGCCGGATGATAACTATAAACAGAGTTTGGTAATTTGGAAAGATTACTATGAAAAATGTATGAATCAACAATTGTTTGCAGACGCATTCTATTTACAACTTCAGAATAAACTTAATATTGGCAGTATCAATAATGCGCAGGAAATAAATGTTAATGAAGGTACCCCAATTATAGATACATCCGGCAACAATAATATTTTCACTTTGCTTGCTATTATCAGCTCTGCTAACTGCAGTGAAAACCTGCCATTAAATAATAATTTGCGGATGAATTTTTATGGAGAAGTTGTAAAACTTTTAAGTGCCTCACCTGACTTTAAGAACATGGTAGCGGCTTTAGACAGCGGGCAAATGACCATAAAAGTAGGAACTGTTTATAATTATACCCTCAGGCCCGATAGTTTGATCAGCATGTTGAACAGAACAACAGATTCATCATTGATACGGTACAAAGAGTTGCTGTTGAAACCTGAAAATGTAATGCTGGCACAAACAGTAGACATACTTGGATTTACGGCTGAATTTCCGTTAAAAACAGCACTCGCAGCGAGCCAGCAAACGCAACTTGCAAAAGAATGGTTTTTTACAATTGATGTGGCCGCAAATGCCAACGGCAGTATGATACTTCTTCCCAATAATAATTTACGCCTGAAAATAAACAAACGATATTCGGTACTGGGCAAGTTTTTACAATTAAAAGCTGGCTAAACCAGAAGCATAAATTATTTTTATGTTCGCTAAAAATCATAAAATAACCATTGGTTAACTGGTGCGAATGGTCTGACTAATTACACTAAAAATAATACTGTTATGAAATCTTCCCTTCTTTTATTCATCGCTGCTTTTTTTATTTGTGGCAATTCATTAGCACAACATTCACTCACCATGTTGTGGGAAACGGACTCGTTGTTGAAAGTGCCTGAATCTGTTTTATTTGATGGAGAAAACAAGGTGTTGTATGTTGCTAATATCGATGGCACAGACCCATGGTCGAAAGATGGAAAGGGTTCTGTTGGTAAGGTGGGCCTGGATGGAAAAATCATTGCCACCGATTGGATCAGTGGATTAAATGCACCAAAGGGCATGGGTGTGTACAAAGAAAAATTGTACGTTGCAGACCTCACCGATATAATCGTCATAGACATAAAGAAAGGTGTAATTGAGCAAACCATAATGGTGCCTGGTGCCGGAGGCCTCAATGATATTTCAATTGGCAAGGATGGAATAATTTGGGTGTCGGATTCAAAGGATAAGAAGATTTATAAAATTGAAAATGGCCAGCCAACAATATTCCTTGAAAACCTGAAAGGTCCTAACGGTGTATTGATGCGTGGCAGCGATTTATATATTCTGGATGCCGGCGGATTGTATAAAGTAAATAGCGACAAATCGCTTACTATGATAGCTAATGGGATGGAAGGCGGAACGGATGGAGTTGAAAATATTTCAGACAATGATTTTATCGTTTCATGCTGGGCGGGAGCAATCTGGTACGTGAACGATAAAGGAGAAAAGCAATTGCTATTGGATACAAGAGAAGCAAAGAAAAATACAGCAGACATCGGCCTTGATGCGGCCAATAAAATAATTTACGTACCAACTTTCTGGAAAAATTCTGTGGTGGCTTACCAGGTGAAATAGTGGTAGCGTGTACCTTCTGTTACTGTAGCTGCATTGGGCTGAACTAAACAGCTTGCTTTTAGAAATGAAATGCTGATATTAATTTTGGGTAGCCTGCCGCAACAAAGTCATTTTTTTTTGGGTTTCCAAATAATGCAAAGCCTTGCATTGGGGAATGCTATCAACGGTTTTTTATTCTTTAACTCTCCCTTTCTACTTTATCAAAATTAATTATCTTACAAATAAAAATTAAACGCCACTATGAGTTGTAGAAAATATGGAATAGTTTCGTTCTTTGTAATTGCTATTCTCTTCGCACTATTTTTATACGCCTGCTCAGGCAACAATAATAATAAACAACTACCTCAATCATTTGAAAGAAATGTAACAGATACCAACCCACCGGTAAAGCCATTATCACCCGAAGAAAGTATTAAGAAAATTCAGTTACCGCCCGGCTTTAACATTGAACTGGTAGCAAGTGAACCAATGATACAGGAACCGGTGGCGGTGTGCTGGGATGGCAATGGCCGGATGTATGTTGCAGAAATGAATACCTACATGAAAGATGCAAAAGGCACAGGCGAGTACGAACCAACCAGCAGAATAAAATTGCTTGAAGATACTGATGGCGATGGAAAAATGGATAAGTCAACTGTGTTTATTGATAGCCTGATATTGCCACGAACTATTCTTGCGGTGGGTGATCAGTTATTGGTTGGTGTAACTAACGTGCAGGATATTTGGAGCTACAGGGACACCAACGGCGATGGGAAAGCAGATGAAAAGAAAATTGTTTTTCACAATCCTGTGCTGGATGTAAGAAATTTGGAACATCAGAATGGCGGCTTTTACTGGAACCTTGATAACTGGATATATCCATCGAGAGATAACCTGAGGTATAAATATAAAAACGGTGCGCTGCTGGCCGATACAATGGTAGATAATATGATTGGCCAGTGGGGGCTAACCAGCGATAATTATGGGCGGCTATTTTATTCAGAAGCCGGCCCGGGATTGCCCGCAGTGCAGATACAACAAATGCCTGCCTATGGCTCTTTAAATTTTACAGACCAGTACAGCAAAGAATTCACCAAACCATGGCCCATCATCGGCACCCTTGATGCACAGGGCGGCCGGGAAGCATTGCGCCCGGAAGACAATACGCTGAAAGAATTTACCTCAGGTTGCGGACAATCAATTTTTCGTGGTGACAGGTTGCCGCAGGATATGGTTGGTGATTATTTTATTCCTGAACCCGTTGGCAGAATTATCAAACGTGGAAAAGTGATCAACAGGGAAGGGAAAATTTATATTGAAGATGCCTACAAAGAAAAAGACTGGCTTGCATCTGCCGACATGAACTTCAGGCCCATCAACACTTACACAGGGCCCGATGGTTGTTTTTATATTGTCGACATGTATCACGGCATTATTCAGGAAAGCGAATGGACGCCGGATGATTCGTACCTCGGAAAAATTATTGCACAAAAAGAGTTATATAAAAACCGGGGTATGGGCAGAATTTATCGGGTGGTGTATGATGGTTATAAACCGGATGGACATAAACCAACTATGCTGAATGAACCTGCATCTAAATTGGTAACTTATCTTGATCATCCAAATGGCTGGTGGCGTGATATGGCACAACAGTTATTGATTGTGCGCAATGATAAAACAGTGGTGCCTGCATTAAAAGAAATAGCAACCGGCGGCCAGTCATCTCTAGCAAAAAAGCCCGGTGACCTGGCACGCATTCATGCCCTGTGGACATTGGAAGGAATGGAAGCAATGGATAAAACGACGCTATTACATGCGCTTGCTGATACCAGCGCAACCGTAAGAAAAACTGCCGTGTGGATCAGCGAAATGTATATCAAACAAAACGACAATGAAATAATTGATGCTTTGGCCAAGTTGACAGACGATGCCAGCCCGGATGTACGAATTCAATTGACTTTATCGTTGCGTAGTTATAAAAATGACAAGGCTCAAAAAATGTTGCAAGATTTGCTTGCTGAAAATAAAAGCAACGAGATGATGCAGTTCTCTTATGCCACATTTGTAGAAGCACAAAAAACAAAAGAAGCGGAGGAACAAAGAACGAAAAACCTGAGCCCTGCAGACAGGGAACTGGTTACTAACGGTGCTACTATTTACAAACAACTTTGCGTCACTTGTCATGGAGAAGGTGGCAAAGGAATTACAATTGGTGGTAAAGAAATGCCTGCTCCGCCGCTTGCAGGTTCTCCACGGGTACGAGGTGATAAGATCATGAATATACAATTATTACTGTATGGATTGCAAGGCCCGGTTGATGGAAAAACTTATCCAAACACTATGCCTTCCATGGCATCCAATAACGACAAATGGATAGCATCTGTGTTAAGTTATATACGCAACAGCAGCGAGCTCGGCAATAAGTCATCGGTAGTTACAGAGGAAGAAGTAAAAACCGTTCGTGCCAATTCGCCCAAAGAAATTCCTGGAGGTATCAGTTTGCAATTGTTAGAGATATTTAAACTAGGTCGTGCAGAACGCATCAACTGGGATAAGAAGCGGTGATTTTGCACCAGTGTTGCCAACCTTGGCAAGCGTTCTGCAATTAATTACATTCTACCAAAAGGTCGGCAACCCTTAAACGGAGCGTATTATTGATAGAAATTATTTTTAAAACTATTTAAAATAAACATGCAAAACAAAATACTCGTTTCATTTATATTCTTACTCTCTTTCAACACAATTACAGCACAATCCCCCTTATACAACAATCAATTTGGGATGGAATTTGTATTAATAAAACCCGGAAGCATGACGGTTGGTAAATTTCAACCTACAGTCGGCACCGTAGACTTTGCGGGCAAACCGTTACCGGAAAAATTAAATGAGGCGGCTGCAGCAATGGAGAAGAAAGATGCGATGCCGGGTTTTAAAGTTGAGATTAAAAAACAATTTTACATTGGCGTGTACGAAGTGACACAACAGCAATGGCAAAAAATAATGGGCAATAATCCTTCTCTTTTTAAAAATGATAGTTCTGCAAATAAGCCAGTTGAAAATATAACCTGGAACGATGCGAAGGCTTTTATAAAAAAATTAAATGCGGCAGACAAAAGAAACGTCTACCGCCTGCCAACAGAATTTGAATGGGAATATGCGGCAAGGGCCGGCGCGCAAGATGATATTGCATGGAAAGAAATTTCTGTTTCCGCAGTGCTTGGCGGGAATGCTCCTGTGCGTGGCGGAACAAAAAAGCCGAACGCATGGGGACTGTATGATATGCTGGGTAATGTGTGGGAATGGGTAGATGATTTTTACAATGAAAAAATATTTGCAGATCCGGTTCAGCCAAATAAAGGAACGCAACATGTATTAAAAGGTGCTTCTTTTACCGGCGATGTAAAGAACGCAACATATATGACACATGCCGGTGGCCCCGGTAATGGATTTGATATTGGTTTGAGGGTGGTGATGGAGGCGAGATAGTGTCCCGATAGCTATCGGGGGGTAATAAATGCAGCATATTTAAATCATGGAATTTCATAAATAACAACAGAGAATGCAGTCAGCAAAATATTTTACTATACTTCTTATAATGGTTTGCGGAGTTAGTGTGAAGGGGCAAATACCAGAAGGCTTTGTCTCCATTTTTGATGGCAAAACTTTGCAGGGCTGGCATATCAGCCGCACTACTCACCAGGGTACTACGCTGGGCTGCAACGTGAAGGACAGTGCGATTGTAATTTCGCAAAACCCATTCGGGCAGGGCGGTGTTTTATTGAGCGATAAAAAGTATAAAAACTTTGATCTCTACCTGGAAGCAAAAGTTGATTCTATGACCAATGGCGGCATCTTTATTCGATCCTCAGAAAGTGGTATCGCCTATCAAGTTGAGATTGATGAAAATTCAGGTGGCACCGGAAACCTTTTGGGAGAGCGGATGCCGGTCAGTAAATCCGCGGTTGCGGAGCAACGGGCAAAAGTATGGAAGGCAAATGACTGGAACTCTTTCAGAATAAGGATGACAGGCGATACACCGCATATAACTTTATGGATAAATGATGTTCAAATGTGGGATGTGCAGCAGCCTAAAAATGATTTTATAGCGGGTGCCACAACTGGTATGATAGGTTTGCAATCGCACTGGACGGCTTTATATTCCCCTGCTTCCGGCGAATGGAACGGGCTTACATTGTGGGCGCCTGGCGCAGTGCACCGTTTTCGCAATATTGCAATAAAAGAGTTGCAGTAATTTCAGATTATGATGGGTGTTGAACTCGATCTTTCAAAATACAGTACACAATTTGATAAAAAATCGCCACCGAATCCGGCAGTTTATTCAATTCCTAATAAAAAAAAAGCCTGTAAATACAATGTTTTACAGGCTTGCGTATTGTAATAAATTTTCCTGGCGCTTTAAGCCAGGGCAACATCGCTTGCCATCATTTCTTTCACCCATGCAGCAAGGTCGTATTGGGGTTGCCAGCCTAATTTTGTTTTAGCTTTAGTTGGATCGCCAATCAATAATTCCACTTCTGTTGGCCTGAAATATTCTTCATCAACAGCCACCACTATTTTGCCAACAGGCAACTGGTATATAGAATTTTTGCAAGCTACTACGATTGCCTTTTCGTTAACGCCTTCACCATTAAAAGCAAGCTCAACTCCTACTTCTTCAAAAGAAAGTTTAATAAAATCTCTTACCGTAGTTGTAATGCCGGTGGCAATTACAAAATCTTCCGGTTTATCCTGTTGCAAAATGCGCCACATCGCATCTACGTAATCTTTTGCATGGCCCCAATCGCGGCGGGCATCCAAATTACCGAGGTATAATTTTTCCTGTTTTCCTTTTACAATTGCGGCCACGGCACGGGTTATTTTCCTGGTAACAAAGGTCTCCCCTCTTAACGGGCTTTCATGGTTAAATAAAATACCATTGCATGCATACATACCATAGGCTTCGCGGTAATTAACTGTTATCCAGTAAGCATATAATTTAGCAACTGCATAGGGACTGCGTGGATAAAAAGGAGTTGTCTCACTTTGTGGAACAGCCTGCACCAAACCATACAATTCAGAAGTGCTTGCCTGGTAAATGCGGGTCTTTTTTTCTAATTTTAAAATACGAATGGCTTCCAATAAACGCAGCGTGCCGATGCCGTCCGCATTAGCCGTATACTCCGGCTCATCAAAACTTACTTTTACATGGCTCATTGCAGCCAGGTTATATATTTCATCCGGCTGTGTTTCCTGGATAATGCGGATAAGGTTGGTACTGTCCGTCATATCGCCATAGTGCAGTTGAAAGCGCACATTTTTCTCGTGAGGGTCCTGGTATAAATGATCTATTCTTTGTGTATTAATTAAAGAAGATCTTCTTTTAATGCCATGAACAATATAGCCTTTAGCTAATAAAAGGTCCGATAGATAGGCTCCATCCTGGCCTGTTACACCGGTTATCAAAGCCGTTTTTCCATTTAATTCAGCAGGGTACTTATTTGCCATCATTATTCAGATTAATTTGTTGATTGTTAGTAAAATTATATGAAAATTTATTAAATAGTTGAAGTGCCTTTCGATTCGAGAAAATCTTTATACGCCATCTTTATACCTTCTTCCAGTTCTATGGTATGTTTCCAACCGAGATCATGTAAGCGTTGAACATCCATTAATTTACGCGGCGTACCATCCGGTTTACTGGTGTCAAAAATAAGTTCACCTTCAAAGGCAACGATGCGTTGCACGGTGCTGGCCAAATCGGCTATACTTAAATCGTGGCCCGTACCAATATTGATGAACGTTTTACCATCGTAATTTTTCATCAGGAAGGTGCAGGCATCTGCCAGGTCATCAGCATATAAAAATTCACGTTTAGGCGTGCCCGTACCCCAAACAATTACTTCTTTAGCGTTGCTTTCTTTTGCTTCATGAAACTTCCTTATAAGAGCGGGCAATACATGCGAATTATTCAAATCGTAGTTATCGCCTTTGCCATATAAATTGGTAGGCATAGCACTAATAAAATTACAATTGTATTGATCCCGGTAGGCCTCGCACACTTTTATGCCGGCAATTTTTGCAACCGCATAAGGCTCATTGGTACTTTCCAGCAGGCCCGTTAGCAAATATTCTTCCTTTAACGGCTGAGGTGCCAGTTTTGGATAAATACAGGAACTGCCCAAAAACAATAGTTTTGCCACCTGTTGTTTGTAAGCCGCATGAATGGTATTGGTTTCTATCATCAAATTATCGTACAAAAAATCGGCCCTGTAAACATTGTTTGCATTAATGCCGCCAACCTTGGCAGCCGCCAGGAAAACATATTCGGGCTTTTCTTTTTCAAAAAATTCATTTACCGCAGCCTGGTTTCTAAGGTCTAGTTCTGCAGAAGTTCTTTCTACAATATTGGTATAGCCCTGCCCGATTAAGTTCCGCCTAATGGCCCCGCCTACCATACCCCGGTGGCCGGCTATGTATATTTTACTGTTTTTGTGCATAAATCATTTTATAGTTATCTATTAACGAGCTTATTACCACTCTCATTGTAAAACATTGCAAAAGTAATTAATTAGTGCTTCGTTTTAACTGCTACCCTATTTCCTCCGTGTTTGAGCGCATTTTAAGCGTTTTTTCAGGCACTATGCGAAATTTAAAACTGACAAATAGTTTTCTCTGCACCTCGATTTAAGGGCAGCTCTAATACTGTTCAAAAAAATCCTGAACTTTATTTTATACCGATGTCCCATAAATATTTATCCATAAATTCGGTTTCGGTTTGCGGGGCGGAGCGGAACAACCATCTTCCACTCACCAGGCTATTTTCACTCCACAATTTGAAAGCGCTGTGATCTTAATAAAAATAAACATCTCAATGCTTTTTAAAAGAGGTAGCTCTTAAATAACATCGAACTTATTAATAGGAAGAAAAAATTAGAAGGCTTTATTAAAAGGCCTTTACCCAAGCTGCAGCTGAAATAAATGCTTAAAATAATTGACAAAAAGCGATAAAATGAACAGAGAAATTGCTATAAACTATATTGAAAACTATAATTTAATAGGACTAAAAGCAGGAAAGGAAAGATCCACATTGTTAGACATATGGATGGTAGTGGTAGATGAAAGGATTTTTGCTCGT
>JBGSIG010000691.1:0-3714 GCA_041742655.1 Ferruginibacter sp.
CTGTATAGATTCTTTTTTAAAAAATCATTCCTAAACTTACCGCCGGGATCATATTGATTCACTAGCTCCTTAAAATCTGCCAGTTTCTCAATTCGGGATTGTAACACCTGTGGTGCTAAACTAAACAGTTTTGCCCAATGAGGCTTTGCATTAAATGACGCCAGTTGTTGTTCTACAAGCGGTAGCAAATTCATCACAATATCCACTTCCTGTTTCCAGGTAGTGTGCAGGGCTATACAAGTTTTTCTGTAACAGGGGCTCATCCAAAGTTCATCTCCCTGTATGGTACGTATTTCCGAAATGAATAAATGAGGGCTTATCTTTTCATGCAGTTTTTCCATCGCCATCATTGCTTCATAAGCATGCTCAATTGGTACAAAATACTCGGCTTGCAACTCCTTACCAGCGCTTGGTTTAAACCCCATTTTAAAATGTGGCATTCTTTCGTACCACAGTCCCGGAACGCCCATTTGTTCGGTACAGTTTTCTGCAGGCTCGTCTTCTATAGGATGCATATTTTTAGTAGCAAGGGTGGCACCAAATAATTCGGCAGGTGGTGAAACATCATCACTATTTGATTTACTTTTTACCCAAACTTCGTTTATGTTTTTATTTCTCCAATCAGTAAACAAGCTAACACTATAACCAGCCGACATAATAGCGTCGAAATTTTTTTCCAATTCTGCCATCGGCAAATTCCGGTAAACATACTGTTTCATATTGAAAGTAGGCTGCAACTCTAATGTAAGTTTTGTTACTACTCCAAGTGTCCCTAATCCAACCACAGCTCCCTTAAATTGTCCCCCATCCCTCTTTGATAATTCAACCACTTCTCCAGCGCCATTTACAAATTCAATAGCAGCAATGCCTGTTGCAAGGTTACCATTGTTTACCCCCGAGCCATGGGTTGCAGTGGCGCAAGAACCCGCCACTGTGATATGTGGTAATGAAGCAAGGTTGTGCAATGCAAATCCATTTTCATGTAGATAGGGAGCAAGGTCGCCATATCGCATACCACTTTCTATTGTCACGGTTTTGGCATCCTTGTCTAGCGCCA
This sequence comes from Ferruginibacter sp., assembly GCA_041742655.1. Lineage (GTDB taxonomy): Bacteria > Bacteroidota > Bacteroidia > Chitinophagales > Chitinophagaceae > Ferruginibacter. The sequence continues at coordinate 1,058 of JBGSIG010000691.1, forward strand.
CTACTTTATTCATTTCTTTTAATGACAGTAGATTTTCGGTATTATCCGCAATTCTGTTGAAAGAATGTTGCGACCCAAGTGCAGTTAGTTTGGTGCATTTCTTCACCACTTGCTGCACCTCCTCTGTGGTTGTAGGATAATGAACGTTGCCGGTGCTATATTCGATGTTGCCTGCCCAGTTTTTTATGTGTTCCTTATTTTCATTGGGGTTGCATGCTCCAAGTTGAGACAACGCCGCACCACCGGCCAAAACAGTTGAGGTCTTTATAAATGTTCGTTTAGTCATGATGAGTATTTTTAAAATGGCTAACTAAAAAATGGGAGAGGTACAGAACTATTAATTTTTGAATGTAGGTAAAATTTGCGATAATTATCTGCATTATTAATGAAGCAGTAGTTCAATGCCACTTAAAATAAACTTTGCTGCCTGCTGTGCAATAATTTATCTGGCATATTGTTATCTACCACCTGAATAGTTTGATGGTGTATTGTATACACTGCTGATTGCTGATAGCGGGAGGCTACAATAATTTCTACACCATCAGCATATTTGCTAAATAATTGATGCACCAATTGTGGATCATTATTATCTTTTGACAAATGCGCCAGCAACAAGTGTGTCATAAAAAAAGGCCTGTGCTTTGTAAATATTTCTAATGCCTGGCTATTGGATAAATGCCCTTCGCCGCCACGTATACGATTCTTTAAAAACAAGGGATAACGGCCGCTCTCCAACATATCTTCATCATAATTGGTTTCTAAAAAAGCTGCGTGGCATTGGCCAAAGTGTTTAATAACATTTTGGCAGGCTGCACCGATATCTGTAAACACACCAACTGTTACACCATTACCCGCAATTATAAAACTATGCGGATCAATGGCATCATGCTTCTTAGGAAATGCTGTAACAGCAAGGCCTCCAACAAGTACAGCCTCGTCACAGGTAAAATGCCTCAGCAAATCTTTTTTAAAATGCAAGCGCCCACGCCCCGCTGTGGCAGCTGTTACAAAAACTGGAAGATTGTATTTTTCTGCAATAGACACTACGCCCTTTATGTGATCAGTATGCTCGTGCGAAATAAAAATGGCTTTTACAATATGCATTGAAAGCCCGAGCTTTTTCATTCGGTTTTCTGTTTCGCGGCAGCTAATGCCGGCATCAATTATCACCGCCTCAGTACTGTTACCAATATAATAACAATTGCCATTACTGCCTGAGTTTAGTGATGTGATAACCAACGCCATGATATGCAAAGAAAAGAATTTTTACCCGTTGCTTTTATTAATTGTTCTATTTATATTGAGAAATTTTAGAAGTAACTTTAGCGTACGGCAAATAAATCATAGCAATGAAAACAGCTACAATAATTGGATCTTCCGGCATGACGGGTTCTTATCTTTTTAAATTACTGGTGCTGGATAAAAATTTTGAAACAATACGCGTTATAGTTAGACATCATACTCCCGTTACCGTAGTAAATATGGAAGTAGTACAAGTAGATTTTTCTGACACAATAGCTTTTAAAAATGCTATTGCAGGAAGTGACGTGGTGTTTTGTACGATTGGCACAACACAAAAAAAAGTGAAAGGAGATAAATCTTTATACAGAACGATTGATTTTGATATACCTGTTAACGCAGCCCGGTTTTGTAAGGAATGTGGGTGCGATAAATTTGTTGTGGTGAGTGCTGTGGGTGCCAATAGTAAAAGCAATAATTTTTATTTGCGTTTAAAAGGCGAAATGGAAAATGCTGTAAAAGCAAGCGGCCTGCCTTCCACCTACATTATGCAACCCTCCATGCTGCTGGGCCATAGAAAAGAAAACCGAAGCGGAGATTCTTTTATGCAGCAGACGATGCGATTTTTTTCATTTCTGTTAAAAGGTAAACTACAAAAGTATCATCCCATTCATGCGGAGCTGGTAGCCCGGGCAATGGTGAATGCAGCTAAAATTTCAACGCAGGGTACTTTTACATGCGAGTACAAGGAGATGGTAGATTTGGCAAAAGCGGGCATTCAATTTTCCAGCCCATAAACAGTTTTTTTTTTGCCGTTAAGACAACGTTTTTCTGCCGCCATCTGGTCTCTGACCAACGGCGATCTAAGTTTAGGCGTTGAAACATTTTTGTTAGCCGGTGAGACGGAAAGTCGTTTTTCTATTTTGGGTATTTTCACAAAAACGTCCTACCATCTTCCCGGCAATTTCTGCACTAAAACAATTTAACAATAAAACTATTCAGCATCCTAATCTATGTAGTTTGCACCAAAACAATTTATCAATTCAGCAATTCATCAATCCATACCCTCAATATTTAAAAACCTTTCCCCCTGCCATTACCTGTTGTGTTGCAACGTCAAAGGTAGCTTTTTCGCCGGTGTGTACCGCAGCATTTGTCATGATGTTGGCAATGGAATGAGCATAGCCCGCAGTAACCGGTGCATTGGGTTGTTTTCGGCTTACAACACATTCCATCCAGTTGCGCATATGCCCGGTAGTTAGCACGTCGCCGCCGGTGTTTGCAGAGGCCACTACTTTCAAATCTTCGAGTGCAATACTGGGTAATAGGTTCGGTTGCATGCCCATGGCAGAAGCAAAGTTTTTTTCGAGCCCGCCGGTGGGGGAAATTTTATTGGTATTAAGGTTTAATTCGCCGCC
>JBGSIG010000692.1:0-8384 GCA_041742655.1 Ferruginibacter sp.
TGATATTATTTGTCTCGATAGTGCACATGGCCATACCAAACCAGTAATTGATGCCTTAAAAACAATCAAAAAAACATTTAAAGGTATCCAGGTAATTGCAGGCAATATTGCCACGTCTGCTGGTGCGTTGGCGCTGGCAAATGCAGGAGCAGATGCGGTTAAAGTTGGTATTGGCCCCGGATCTATTTGTACAACACGTATAGTTGCCGGCACTGGTGTACCGCAAATTACTGCCGTTATGGAAGCCACAGCAGCGCTTAAAGGAAAAAATGTAGGTATCATAAGCGATGGTGGTATACGGTATACTGGCGATATGGTAAAAGCATTGGCTGCCGGCGCCAGTTGTGTAATGATGGGCAACGTTTTTGCAGGTACAGAAGAGAGCCCGGGTGAAACAATTATTTACGAAGGAAGAAGATTTAAACAATATCGCGGCATGGGTTCATTAGGCGCCATGTCTCAGGGCAGCAGCGATCGTTATTTTCAGGATAAGGAAGCAGATACAAAGAAATTTGTACCCGAAGGTATTGAGGGTAGAGTTGCTTTTAAAGGGCCATTGAAAGAAATTGTATATCAATATACCGGTGGTTTAAAAGCAGGTATGGGTTATTGCGGCGCAGTAAATATTAAGGCTTTGCAAAACGCAACATTTGTAAAAATAACCAATGCAGGTATGAGGGAAAGCCATGCGCATGATATTGCCATTACAAAAGAAGCACCTAATTACAGCAGGTAAAGGCAAAATCATTCGTTTTAGAATGAAGAAAATATTTATAAAAAATTAAAATATTGTTGTTGCCTGTATTTACAATTTTCAAATTTTTAAATGTTAGAATTATTAAATTCTCAAGGCAAGCCGTATGCAAAACAGTTTTACTACTGACGCTTTGCATTTGTACGTTTAACACTTTCGCCCAGGACTCATCCCACATAAGGGTGTCGCTGCTCACCTGCTCGCCCGGAGATGAAGTTTATTCAACTTTCGGGCACAGTGCATTAAGAATAGTAGATAGCAGCGGCGTTTCGGATATTGTTTTCAACTACGGCACTTTCAATTTTGAAGAGCCCGACTTTTATAGTAAATTTTTAAAAGGGCGCTTATTATATTTTGTGTCTACAATGTATTTTGATGATTTTAAAGAAGAATATCTTTCTACCGGCAGAAGCATAACCGAACAGGTAATAAATTTTAGTGCAGCAGAAAAAATAGCGCTTGAAAATTTTCTATATACAAATGCAAGGGAAGAAAATAGATATTACAACTACGATTTTTTTTTAGACAACTGTACCACAAGGCTCAGAGACATTATAATAAGGTATAAAACCGGGTATCCTCCTTTAAAACCTACTATGCCCTCCAACACTAGTTTTCGGCAGGCAATTCATAGTAACTTGTACAAATACGAAAAATACTGGAACGCCCTTGGAATAGATATTTTATTTGGCCTTGCTGCAGATAAAACAATGACGACAAGCCAGTCAGAATTTTTGCCTGACAATTTAATGCTGGCATTAGATACCAGCAGCATGCACCAGCCACTCGTTTCTTACACAACAATAATGCCCCCAACCGAAGTCATAAAAAATGAAACCATTTTTACACCTGCTGTGGTGTTCACGCTGTTGTTTTTATTGGTGGTTGGTGTGGGCTTTTCTCAAAGCAAAGCAGCGGCTATATTTTTGAACGGTTTTGACGGGTTGTTATTTTTTTTAACCGGCGTCCTGGGAATTTTATTTATTTTTTTATGGATTGCTTCGGGCCATACCATCGTAAAAAACAATTTAAACCTTGTATGGGCGTGGCCGACACATGCCGTAATTGCTTTTTTCGTGAACAGCAAAAAATCCTGGGTTAAAAAATATGTTGGATTTACAACGGTTGGATTGGTGATGGTTTTAGTAGCCTGGTTTTTTCTACCACAGCAAATGAACAATTCTTTATTGCCAATAGTGTTTCTTTTATTGTATAGAAGTGTGCGCAGATACCAGGCACTATAATTTATTATGCAGACTAAAAACATTTCTTTCCAAAATTTACCCGTGTATTATTCTGTATCCGGCGCAGGGCCGTCTGTTGTTTTATTACACGGTTTTGGCGAGCACTGCGGAGTGTGGAAACACCAGGTTAGTTTTCTAAAAAAACATTTTAAAGTGCTGATACCCGATATCCCGGGCAGTGGAAAATCAGCTTTTATACCCGGTGCAGATATTGAAACATATGCGGAAGTAATTAAGGAGATATTAGATGCTGAAAATACAAACAACAATATCGACACCAGGGTTACCCTTATTGGCCATAGCATGGGTGGGTACATAAGTCTTGCTTTTGCAGAAAAGTATCCGCAATATTTAAATGCGTTTGGATTATTTCACTCCTCTGCCTTTGCTGATAATGAAGAAAAAAAGCAAGCCCGCCGCAGGTCAATAAAATTTATTCAATCCCAGGGAGCACAAGAATTTTTAAAAACCAGCATACCGGGATTATTTGCCGAGAATTTCGTGACGAAATATCCCGACAAAATAGCGGAATTAGTAGAAGGTGGCAAAGAATTTACAAAAGTTGCTTTAATTCAATATTATGAAGCCATGTTAAGCCGTCCCGACCGCACTGACGTGTTGAGAAAATTTAATAATCCTGTTCTATTTGTAGCTGGCGAACATGATATAGCCGTGCCTTTGCAAAATAGTCTGCAACAATGCCATCTTCCTTTACGTTCTTACGTTAATATATTACAAAATAGCGGGCATATGGGCATGTGGGAAGAAAAGCAAAAAGCTAATAAGGTGATTTTTAATTTTTTAGTTAATAAGTTTTAACAGCCGCCCAGTAAGCCAGCAAAGCGTTTTTGGTTATATTTACGCACCAAATATGTTTTAAAAGTCAGTCTGATTGATGAAAAAATACCTGCTTACCATATTATTGTTCCTATGCTGTTTAGGTGCATCTTCCCGTCACATAAAAGGTGGGTTTTTTAATTACCAGTATTTAGGACCCGGCACTGCAAACGCAGCAAATCTCAAGTATAAGATAACACTTACCGTTTATATGGACTGTAATGCCACCGGAGGTCAAATTGATGAGAATGTTTTTTTTACATTTTTCAACGGAAATACTTCATCCCAATATAGAAATATCAATGTTCAAAAATCGGCTTCGTCTCCCTCCCGGTTAAGCAAAGGCTTCGATGACCCTTGTATCAGCGGTGATCAGGCCATTTGCTACTATACGATCGTTGTATATGAAACAACTGTTGAACTGCCGGTTTCCACGAATGGCTACACAGTAAGTTATCAAAGGTGTTGCCGCATTGAGAATATGGATAACATTGTTAGTTCGGGCACAATAGGGAATACCTATACTATCAGAATTCCAGGAACTTCATCATTAGTGCCTGACGCTAATAAAAATACAAGCCCTACTTTTCCCGTCAACGATACAGCAGTTATTTGTGAGAACAGCTTTTTCAGGTACCCTTTTTCCGCTACTGATTTTGACGGAGATTCATTAAGTTATTCTTTTTGTACCTCTTATGTAGGCGCAGATCAAACTAATCCCGGTCCGCAGGAAGCAACGGCTCCTCCTTATTCATCGGTTCCCTATTTTTCGTCTTATGGCGGGTCAACACCTATGGGTTCAAGTGTAACTATTAATGCGAAAACAGGTTTAATAAGTGGTACTGCACCACCGATATATAATACCGGCGAATATGCATTAACGGTATGTGTATCAGAATTTAGAAATGACGTGCTGATTGGTATTACCAGGAAAGAGTTACACATACGTGTAAGAGATTGTTCAGTTACAAGAGCATTTTTGAACCCGATTCCTACAAGCTGCGATGGCTTTAATGTTAGTTTTAAAAATGATGCAGTTAATCCTTCGGGGATTGAATATTTGTGGCAGTTTGGAGATGCGGCTTCTGGCATTTTAGATACTTCTACTTTTGCAACACCAACCCATGTATATGCTGACACAGGAATATATGTGTTGAAATTAAATGTAACTATTGGCGGCATTTGTCCGGATTCAACAACGGCAATTGTAAAAGTTTATCCTGGATTTTTCCCCGGATTTAGGGTCAATGCGCCGTTATGCGAAGGAGCACCGGTACAATTTACCGACACAACTAAAGCCAGGTTTGGTACGCCTACCGGTTGGCAATGGAACTTCGGCGATCTTGCTGTTACGACAGATACAAGCAATGCAAAAAATCCCAGCTATATTTTTGCTGATTCCGGCACCTATAAGGTGCAATTGATAGTGGGAAGCACCTTCGGCTGTATCGACACAGTGAATACAGATATATACATCAATCCAAGTCCGACGGTTAATGTAATAACGCACGACACCTTGATTTGTATTATTGATACCCTGCAACTAACAACAAACAATACCGGCAATTTTTTATGGAGCCCAAACTATAATATCAACAATATTTCTATCCCATCGCCACTGGTAAGCCCCGATGTGCCAACCACTTATTTTGTAAGATATACTGATGGATTGGGATGCACCAATACCGATTCTGTTTTTATAGATGTAAAAAGTTTTGTAACCATTAATACAGGTCCCGATACTACCATTTGCCGTACAGATGGCGTTCAGCTAAATACCAACAGCGACGCATTGCATTACGTGTGGACACCCGCAACCTATCTAAGCAGTGATACTGCAAAAAATCCGTTTGCCAACCCGCTCGTTTCATCTGTTACCTACACTGTGATGGGCAATATTGGAAAATGCCAAAACACTTCGACTGTTACGATAAAAACTTTACCGTATCCGCCGGCATATGCGGGCAGAGATACATCGGTTTGCTTTGGCGTTTCGAATCAGCTAAGGGCAAGTGGTGGCCTGTATTACGATTGGTCGCCTGCTACTTTTTTAAACGCAACCGATATTCCCAATCCTGTAGCAACAAACCCAACTGTAACTACCCAATATATTGTGGCCGTTCGGGATATTGTAGGATGCCCCAAACCAGCCTTTGATACTGTTCTGTTAACCGTGGACCCTTTTGTGTTCGCCAATGCCGGCCCAAGCGATACCTCGTTGGTTTTAGGACAACCCCTGTATTTAAATGGAACCGGCGGTGTTACCTATCTTTGGACTCCGTCCACCTGGCTGAGCAATCCCGGCATACCCAATCCCGTTTCATCTCCACAGGATAATATCACTTATAAATTACTGGTTACAAGTGCAGCGGGTTGCCAAAATACCGACACCATTAATGTAAAAGTGTACAAAGTATCACCAAGCATATACGTACCTACGGCTTTTTCACCCAATAATGATGGTAATAATGATGTTCTTAAACCAATTTTATTGGGTATGCAAACACTCAATTATTTTAGAGTTTTCGACAGGTGGGGTAATTTAGTTTTTACCACGAGTCAGCAGGGCCTGGGCTGGGATGGCAGTTTCAAAGGTAACCCGCAGGATTTAGGCACCTTTGTGTGGATGGCACAAGGAACAACTTACACCGGCGAATTAATTTCTTTAAAAGGATACACTGTACTGGTTAGATAACCGGCCTCCTGAGAAAATATTTGCAATTGCACTATACAATCTCTTATTTAGTTTTTAATATAACAGAATGATTAAAATTGTTTTAATTACCGGCGCCACATCTGGTATAGGTGAAGCATGTGCTAAAAAATTTGCAGAAGCAGGCTATAACCTGGTTGTAACAGGCAGGCGGATAGAAAGGTTACGAAATTTACGATCAACCATCGAAACAAAATATAAGGTAAAGGTATTGCCACTTAATTTTGATGTGCAGGACCGGAAGGCAGTAGAAAATGCATTTGCCAACCTGCCCAAAGATTGGCAAAAAATTGACATTTTAATAAACAACGCAGGGCTCGCCGCCGGAAAGGATTTTTTTGAAGATGCCGACATAAATGACTGGGAAACTATGCTTAACACCAACGTTCACGGCTTATTGTATGTAAGCAAGGCCATTGTACCATTAATGATTGCCCAAAATAAAGGGCATATTGTTAATATGGGTTCCATTGCCGGCAAAGAAGTTTATGAAAAAGGCAACGTTTACTGCGCCAGCAAATTCGCCGTAGATGCAATCACTAAAGCAATGCGAATTGACTTGTTGAAAAATAATATCAAAGTAACAGGTGTAAATCCTGGCGCAGTAGAAACAGAGTTTTCACTAGTGCGTTTTATGGGTGATGAAGCCAAAGCTTCAGCAACCTACCAAGGCTACACTCCCTTAACGGCAGATGATGTTGCTGACACTGTTTTTTATTGCACCCAACTGCCAGCCCATGTGTGTGTTAATGATTTGACAATTACAAGCACTCAACAAGCCGGGGCATTGTATTTGCATAAAAAAAGCTGAACACACCTTTAAAAAAATAATAATTCATTTGTAAATAACATTTTCTGAAAAAAACCGTTTCTATAGTGGTATGATCTGGACAAATTCAAAAAACCGCCTTTCTCAAGCATAATATCGAAGGCGGAAATAAGAAGAAATAACACCAGATTATTTAAATATCGACCTCTACCTAACCCTGAGCCCATGAAAAACCGTACACTTTTACTGTTACTTTTTATCCTTTTTTCAGGAAAAGATGTTTCCTCACAAAACGTAATTCGCCAGTCAGCATGTGCTGACGCCTTTATTTTACACCAGGCAGACAGCATAAAGCAGGAACTTAACAAGCAGGGCTTTTTGATTGTAAAAGAAGCTTCCATGGCTATGGAAAGCGAATATGAAATGCCCGTAATTGTTCCCTTAACGGAAGGTAGTTGGTACCAGTTTGTTTTTATAGGCGACATGTCTTCCAGGCTGTACGAAGTGAGAATGTTTGACTGGGATGAAAAACAGGTAGTTTATCAAAAAAAGCAGTGGGGTGATGTAGATGGCAATGTGATAAGCTACTCATATATTCCGAAATTATCAGAATACCACATGATGAAGCCGGTACAGGTAAACAATAAAAAGAAAAATTTGTGCGGCTATGTAATGTTGCTAAAAAAGGTAAAACAATAAAAATATTTTGTGCTTGGTTTATTTAAAAAATGCTCCGTTTTATCGGAGCATTTTTGGTTACAGTATATTGTAACTGTAATATTTTAATCGCAAGCCAGTATAGGAAATCATATTCTCATTTACTCCTCTCACATCCACCAGAATGTTATAGCGGCTAAAGTAATTAATCGAGAAAAAGAAGCCTGGTGATTTTCAAGTTTAACCTGCCGGAATTATAACAGACGATTAAAAAAAATAAAGATTGCATTTTCATGAAAGCCATGTTCTAAAAGTAAAGCCAGTAACATAAATGCATCTACGAAAGCATAACATAAATAACCATTGCAATCCCTATGGGTATTATTATCCACCACTTATGCTTGTCAATTTTCTCCATCATCTTTTTTAATTTTATACTTTTTAAAAATTTTCAAAAGCATAAATAATAATAAATAGCATGTACTAAAATTCTATTGAGCCAATGATATCCTTATTTGTACACCGGCTCTTGTATTGGTAATAGGTGCACTCGACGAAACATACGGAATAACCTTTCGCTGCTCAAAGTAAAATTTAAGGTTTACCCTGCTGCTTAGATAATAATCCACTGTTGGTATGATAGATATTTCCTTGCTGCCCCCGGTTGGTAGCGTAGCCTCCTGGTCTAACCTGCTATTGATAGTTATATTGTTTCTAAATACAAAGTCGAATCGAAATACTATCTCATTATCTAACTTGGATGAACCGGTTTTACTTAAAAACTTAGGCAATTTTAGTCCTGCTAATAATTTCATTCCACGTTGGCGAAAACCTGCGCCAATAGCAAATTCCGTTGAAAGGGCTTCGCTTAACTGAAAATCTACCAGGCTTAAACTAATAGTGCGCTGTTTTAAAAAATCCACTCTTAACTGCAATTGGTTTGTAAACATCATATCTACACCAATTAACGGCGCAAACTGTTCGTTGATGGTGATATTAGGCAGTAAAAAATAAGGCACATAGTTTTGAGTGATGGTATCATAAAATGATGGATAACCATAATGCAAACTGTCTGTGTAGAATAAGGCAGATGTAAAGCCGTTCATACTTAAACTTGCGTTGTAAGCGTGCGAAATAGTAACATTTGTAAATATTTTTTCCATCCCTTTTACTTGTGTAAGCCCGGTGTAATCCAGTTTCCAATTAGGTTTTGGAAGATACCCCTTGTAAGGATTAGATTTGATATTTGGGTTGCTTTCATTGACCAGCGCAACCGTGTTGGGATTTTTACCGGAATAGGCTGCAATAAATGCCGGTATCAAAACGTCGGTTGCATAGCGGTTATAACCATATTGATATCCATCAGCGTCTACAGGCTTGCCGGCATTATATTTATTTGCAGTACCTACG
>JBGSIG010000693.1:0-3336 GCA_041742655.1 Ferruginibacter sp.
CCTTTAAAGCCATGTTATTTTTGTTTATTGTTTATTGTTTTCTGTTTTCTGTTTTTTCTTCTCGAGCAGTTTTCTGCCATTACCAAAATTTACTTTAATGTGCCTCTCAAAGCTTACGTTTGTGTAAATCATACGCCGAAACCATTTTCAGGCTGCAAAGGTAAGGTTTGCTTCCAAATATCAGTTTTCAGTATAAAACACTAATTTGTGGCAACAGATGAATTATCAATTAATTAATTATCATTTATCCTATGGCATTAAGTAGAATATGGTCGGCCTTTATAATTATTGCAATTACCGTGGCGGGCATTAAGTGCTTTTTCTTTGGCGATTCGCAAATATTTCAATGGATGGTAAGTGGCAAAGCGAGTGATCCGGCTAATCCATTAAAAATAGATGGCATCATCGAAACCTGTTGGATAGCTGTTGAAATCTGTTTAAAGCTGATAGGTATTCTGGCATTATTTATCGGGTTTATGAATATTGCTGAAAAGGCTGGTGGAATAAGGCTTTTGTCACGAATCGTAGGCCCATTTTTTTCAAAACTGTTCCCGGAAATTCCTGAAGGGCATCCTTCCATGGGGCATATGATCATGAACTTTTCAGCAAACCTGCTTGGGTTAGATAATGCCGCCACACCATTCGGTTTAAAAGCAATGGAAAGTCTGCAGGAAATAAATCCCAAAAAAGACGTTGCGTCCAACCCACAGATAATGTTTCTTTGCTTGCATGCGGCAGGCTTAAATTTAATTCCGGTTAGTGTAATTGCTGTAAGGGCCGCACAGCATGCATCTGACCCAACAGATGTTTTTTTACCCTGCATGATAGTAACATTTGTTGGTACAATGACGGCGATGATAATCGTTTCATTTAAGCAGAAGATCAACTTGTTTCAACCTGTAATAATAGCCTGGGTATTTGCCATTTCCGCCATTATTGTGTTGCTGGTGCTCTACATCACAAGGTTAGACGCAGGTGGTATACAACTATTTTCAAGTAAGCTTAGTAATGGATTAATATTGCTGGTTTTTTTGCTCATAGTATTAGGTGGTGTTTATAAAAAAATTGATTTGTTTGCGGCATTTGTTGACGGTGCTAAAAACGGGTTTGACACTGCCATTCGCATCATACCGTACATATTGGGCATATTGGTGGCGGTAAGTATGCTACGTACAAGTGGTACGTTTGATGCGGTGATTTCGGGCATGAAACATTTTTTTGCCATGCTAGGTGCCGATACCCGTTTTGTGGATGGCCTGCCAACTGCGCTGATAAGGCCATTGAGCGGCGGTGCGGCAAGAGGAATGATGGTAAGCACCATGACTACATTCGGGCCTGATTCTTTCGCAAGCCGTTTGTCAGGAATTTTCCAGGGTGCTTCTGATACCACCTTTTACGTGGTGGCTGTGTATTTTGGTGCAGTATCTATCAAGGATACACGCTATTCAATTGGCGCTATGCTACTGGCCGATTTAATGGGTATAATTACGGCCATCATTTTATGCTATTTGTTTTTTGGAAACAGTGTGTAAGCTATAAAAAGCAGTTTTGAGACTAATGGCTTTTACTTTTTTTTACAACCCTTTTTTTAGAATGACCTTGAATAGTTTTTGCGTGCGTTGCTTTTTTCACTGCGGCGATACTGTCGCTGTTTACAGGCATCAAAATATCATTCACTTTAGTATTTTCATTCTCATCTTCTTCAGCACCATGTCCATCATAGTGGCCAAATAAGTCGGCCAGCTCTTTTGCATTATAAATGTTTCTGTTATATTTATTGCCTACCGCTATGATAACGGCAGAATCCGCCAACATCCGCATAAATAAAGCATTGTTGCCGTGCCACCACCCATTGTGATAAATTGTTTTTTTACCATTTTGAAAAATGTTCATCCTCCATCCAAGGCCATAATTTCTTACCCCAGGTTTCTCGTTACTGTACGGGGCATAAGCTTGTTCCAGTGTTTGCGGAGTAAAGAGTTTGCCGTTGCTGAGGGCCCTGTCCCAAATCAACAGGTCTCTCGGTGTGCTATAAATATTTTTATCTCCATAAACTCCATCTAAAAAATTCAACGGAATAATTCTGCCACGCCAGTCATAACTGGGATTTACTTTAGAAGTATCAAGGCTGTTAAAAATAAAAGTATGTTTCATTTTCAAAGGCGTAAAAAAAGAGTCCTGCAAATATTCAGGATACGTTTTACCGCTTATTTTTTCTATCAACAATGCAAGTAATGCATAGTTGGTATTGCAATAAGTAAAATGTGTATTGGGTGAAGATATATTGGTGATCTCAGCTTTGTGGCTCACTAAACAATCCAGTACATCTTCGTTCTTTATTAGTTTAGTTTTATCCCAACCAAGTGTTTCCATAAAATAAAGATAATTGGGTAACCCGCTTCTGTGGCTTAACAAACTACGTACAGTAACACCAGGGTAGTTAAACTGTGGAAAGTATTTACTATACCTGTCATCAATATTTAATTTTCCATCCTGCCACAATTTTAAAACGGCCATTGCAGTGAATGTTTTTGAAACGGACGCAATATGAAACGGAGTTAAAGAATCAACTACATCGTGCCGGTTTAGATGACCATTGCCATTATATGCTTCAAAAACAATATTTCCTTTTTTTGCTACCAGTATGCCGCCATTAAATCCGCTCGCCTTCAACTTGTGATTGTACCAGTCTAAACAATCATTGTAAAGTTGCAATGATTGTTTTTCTGAAAGTGGAGTGGGGGCAGCGATGGCAAATTGTTGAAGAGTGTCTTTAACTACCGGAATTTTATTGCTACTCGCAGAATTACAAGATCCCAATAGAAAAATTAATGAGGAAATTCCATACGTATATGCTGCGCAAATAAGTGCAGCACCGGTGTTGAAAACGGATCTTTTTGATGGCATCATAAAATATTAAACAATAGAAAGAATATATTTGTGCAAAATAAGGTGTAAAATTCATGGCAGACAAAAAATTAACAAGTTATCCAAAAGAGAAAATTAATATTCTTTTTTTAGAGAATATAAGTGATGTAGCGGTAAAGTATTTTAACAATAAGGGCTATGCTAACGTACGTAAGTTAAATGGGGCTTTAAGCGAAGAGCAATTGATTAAAGAAATAAGGAATGTGCACATGGTGGGCATTCGCAGTAAAACCAAGTTAACAGCAAAGGTTCTTGCGGCGGCCGAGAAACTACAGGCTATTGGGTGTTTTTGCATTGGTGTAAACCAGGTTGACCTGAAAGCCGCTACAACAAAAGGTGTGGCAGTATTTAACGCTCCCTATAGCAATACCCGAAGCGTGGCGGAACTTGTGATTGGGGCATCTATTT
>JBGSIG010000694.1:0-9767 GCA_041742655.1 Ferruginibacter sp.
CAAAAATAATTAATGGTGCCACTGCTTTTGAATTGCTGGATACATTCGGTTTTCCGATTGATCTTACAAGATTGATTGCTGCTGAAAATAATTTAACAGTGGATGACCCTGGTTTTGAAAATGAAATGCTGCAACAAAAAAACCGAAGCCGTGCCGCCACTACTATTGATGCCGGAGACTGGATAAAAATTAGTGATGAAACCGGTGAAGGCTTTGTGGGTTATAATGATTTGAATGTAGCCACCAAAGTACAGAAATACAGAAAGGTAAATTCCAAAGGAAAAGATCAGTTTCACCTGGTATTGGCTACTACTCCCTTTTATGCAGAAAGCGGCGGGCAGGTTGGCGATAAAGGCATTTTGGTATTTGGTGAAGAAACTATTGACGTGATTGATACTCGGAAAGAAAATGATCTTATTATTCATCTTACTGACAAGCTTCCTGAAAATATTGATGCTGCAGTAAATGCTGTTGTTGATAGCGAACGCCGTATAAACATCCTTTACAATCATACTGCCACACATCTTATGCATGCTGCCTTAAGACATGTACTAGGTAAACATGTAGCACAGAAAGGTTCATTGGTAAATGATGAAGGTCTCCGCTTCGATTTTTCTCATTTCAGCAAAATGACAGAAAAAGAAATGAGGGAAGTAGAAATAATTGTAAACGATAAAATACGTGCAAATATCCCGGTTGTAATACGCGATATGCCAAAAGAAGAAGCGATGAAATTGGGAGCGATGGCGTTGTTTGGTGAAAAATATGGCGATGTGGTTAGAGTGGTAACTATCGATCCTGGGTTTTCAATTGAGCTGTGCGGCGGAACTCATGTAATGCATACCGGTATGATCGGTTTGTTTAGCATAACAGGCGAGGCCTCCGTAGCAGCAGGTGTGCGCCGTATAGAAGCATTAACCGGTCCAGCGGCATTCAGGTATTTCAGTGAAAGGCTTGAAAATCTAAAAGACATAGGAACGCTTCTAAAAGCAAACGATCCTATAAAAGCAGTTGATAAATTGCTTACTGAAAATGCGCAAATGAAAAAGCATATTGAGCACCTTGAAGCAAGGCAGTTGGTTGCTGTAAGAAATGAATTGTTACAAAAAGACGAGATCATCAATAACGTAACATTTGTTGGCGAGATAATAGAAGTAAGTAATGCAGATGGATTAAAAAAACTATGTACTGATCTTAAAAATAATTTGCACGATCACCTTGTAGTGCTTTGCAGTAATATAGGTGGCAAAGCATTTGTAGCAGTAGGTATTTCGGATACAGTAGTAGCTGCTAAAGGGCTGGATGCGGCAAAAATAATTAAGGAACAGGTAGCCGGTCTTATTAAAGGTGGCGGTGGCGGCCAAAAAAACCTTGGCACAGCTGGTGGGTCAGATACAAGCAATTTTAAAGAAATAATTAAAAATATAAAAGGCTTACTCTAACTACACCTTAGGTTCCTATTGAGTTACTTCTGAAATAAATTGGCAATAAACCTGTTGGTGTCTTGTGCCTTTCTCTTTGCTAAACTAAGAACTTGAAATTATTTTGCTTTTTCAAATAGATTATCATTGCCGTCCAGAATACTGTAACTAAAAAGAACTTGATCATCACAAAATGAGATATAGCCATATAAATACCAGCTGGAGTCGGGAGTAAGATCGAGACCCCACATATTTTCCGACATAGGTATTAATTTCCAGTTTCTGTGAGCTATCACAGACGAGTCTTCGAATAGTGAGTAGGTAGAATCAGAATTGAAAGTCACTTTGATGGGTTTACTGGTCGCCACTATTTTTCCAGAACAACCCAAACAAATTTTTATTAACGTCCATGATCCGGCAAGTTTGGTCGTAATGGTTGCTGAGTCTAAATATTGAGGATTTTTACAGTTTTGGAATAGCTGTTCGTCCGGCGTATTTTTTTTGCAAGAAAGAAATAAAAGGCAACTTGCTATTATTAAAAGAGTCTGTTTCATTTCTTATTTTTTGCTATTGACCATCAAAATGTCTGAACGGTTGAATTAGCACTGCAACCAATAATATTTTTACCCCATTTCAAAAATTTTGTTAAAGAAAAAAAATAATCTCCGAAATATTTCGTAAATAACTTTTTTAAGTTAGCTTTGATCTACTAAATATTTCGTATATCAAAACAAAAAACATGAAAAAAACAATTCTTGCCGTACTGATCTTTACATCATTTGCAGCATTTGCACAACAGAAAGAAGTTGTGATTGAAAAGGAAAGATCCGATGCTCCCCAAAAGAAAGAACAACAGGAAGTCATCATTCGCAGCAATGGCGATAAAGAGATTAGCCTTAAAGTAGACATTGATGGCGATAATATTACCATTAATGGAAAACCATTGGCAGAATTTAAAGATGATGATGTTACCATCAACAAAAGAAAAATGATCATCCGCAAAGGCAACGGCGACAGGATGACTTTTGATTTTGACAACGCCGGTGGAATGTCTGAATGGATGGAGCTTGACAAGTTAAAAAGTATGGGCGGAGCCGGAATGTCGAACAGGCCCTTGCTGGGTGTTACAACCGAAAAAGCTACCGGGGGCGCAAAAATTGTTGAAATTTCAGAGGGTAGCGCTGCAGCAAAAGCAGGGTTGCAAAAGGGCGATATTATTACAAAAGTGGATGCTCAAACAGTGACAGACGCCGAGTCTTTAGCCAACATTATTTCAACAAAAAAACCTAAAGAAGCAGTAACAGTATATTATCTTAGACAAAACAAAAAAAAGGAAGTAAAAGCAACCCTGGGAGAAAGATCAGAAGAAAGGGTAATGGCTTACTCATTTAAACAACCGAATGCAATGGGTCGCTCTTACGGTAGCCCACGGATACGTGTAGCACCTATGCCCGACGGCAATATGATGTTTGATAATTTTAGTAGCGATAATTTTGCATTTAACGATATGGAAGGTTTTGGAGGTAGTTTTTCACGCCAGAAAAAATTAGGCCTCAAAATTCAGGATACTGAGGAAGGCGGTAATGTAAAAGTAATTGAGGTAGTAGATTCTTCTGCTGCACAAAAGGCCGGGTTAAAAAAAGACGATGTTATTACTGAAATAGACGGTCAAAAAATAAATAATACCGATGATGCCCGCGAACAATTGCAGGAAGCAGGTGTTAAATCATCTTATATCATCAAAGCCAAAAGAAATGGTATTGACATGAGTTTTGATGTAAAAATCCCTAAAAAGCTAAAGACCGCTAATTTATAAAGAAAAGCCGTACTGTAAAGCCATCCGCTAATGGCCTTCGCTGTTGTGGATGGTTTTTTACATTTATAAATGTGCAATTTGTATCAATGGAAAATTTGTTAAACTGTTGATTTGAACGGGCAATAGGGGCAAACTTCTTTGTACATTTGCAACCGTGATAAAAAATGATAAGTACGAGGTAGTTATTGGCCTGGAAGTACACGCCCAACTGCTTACCCAAAGCAAATTGTTTTGTGGAGATAGCGCCGCTTTTGGTGCAGCCCCTAATACACATATCAGCCCAATAACGTTGGCACACCCTGGCACCTTGCCAAAAATGAATAAGAAAGCCATTGAATATGCCGTAAAATTGGGCCTTGCCCTGCATTGCGATATTGAACAGCAAAATTATTTTGCACGCAAAAATTATTTTTATCCTGATCTGCCGAAAGGATACCAGGTTAGTCAGCACACCACCCCCATTTGTAAAAATGGAACTGTGCTGATTAAAGTTGCAAATACCGAGCGACATATAAAACTTAACCGTATTCACATGGAAGAAGATGCGGGTAAAAGTTTGCACGACGTTGATGAACAGTATACTGCAATTGATTTAAACCGTGCCGGTGTGCCGTTGCTGGAAATTGTAAGTGAGCCAGACCTACATAGCAGCGAAGAAGCTTTTGCTTACGTAACAGAATTGCGGCGCCTTGTACGCTGGATAAATATTTGCGATGGTAATATGGAGGAAGGCAGTATGCGTTGCGATGCCAATATTTCAATCCGTTTAAAAGGCGAAACTAAATTGGGTACCAGGGTAGAAGTAAAAAATCTAAACAGTATCCGCAATGTAAAAAGAGCCATTGATGTGGAAGTAAACCGGCTGATTGATATTGTTGAAACCGGAGAAAAAGTATTGCAGCAAACAAGAAGTTATGACGCTGACAACAACACAACTTTTGCACTGCGCAGCAAAGAAGAAGCTGATGATTACCGTTATTTTGCTGACCCCGATCTTACTCCTTTTAACATTACCGACGATTATTTACAAAACATAAAAGCATCTCTACCTGAACTGCCGGAAGCACTTGAAAAGAAATACAAAACGGTATTTCAATTACCCGATTACGATGCACAGGTTATTTGCGGAGACAAATCGCTGGTAGATTTTTTTGAAGCTATTATTAAACATACCAACAATTATAAAGCAGCAGTAAATTGGCTAATGGGTCCCGTTAAATCTTATTGTAACGACCATAGTATTGACCTCCCTTCGTTTCCGCTGTCGCCGGAAAGAATCGGCGCCTTAATTCAACTGGTTGATGTTGGAAAAGTAAATTTCAGTATTGCGTCTTCCAAAATATTTAATGCCTTGATAGTATCGCCACAAAAAGCGCCTTTACAGATCGCCACCGAACTTAACCTGTTACAGGAAAGTGACAGCAATTCTGTAGCGGTTTGGGTTGATGAAGTAATTGCAAACATGCCCGATAAGGTAAAGGAATATAAAACAGGTAAAAAGGGATTGATAGGTTTATTTGTTGGAGAAGTAAAAAAAATAAGTAAGGGAAAAGCCGATATGAAACTTGTAAATAAATTATTGGCGGAAAAACTAAATTAAAAGTAGATGAAAAAATTATTGACGATAATAGGATGTGTAACTTTTTTGATATCCTGTAAAAATGCGGAAACTACTGCCGGAAAATTTACCGTAACCGGGCAGATAAAAAACGCTCCCAACCAAAAAATATATCTGGAAGAACTTTTTTTCAGTGAAAAAAATCCAGAAGTGTTAGATACCGGAGAAATAAAAGACGGCAAGTTTATGGTAACAGCCTCGGCCCCGGAAGAAGGGCTTTATCGATTAAGGTTGGAGAAAGACAGTGCTTTTTTTGTATTGATCAACGACAAAACTAACCTTGATTTTTCCGCCGATTATGATAACCTTACTATCGATGCTGCCACTGTTAATTCGCCGGCTAATGCTTCTTTACGAAAATTCATAGCAGGCATCCAGTCGCAGAGAGCGGCGCTTGAAACCCAGTTGGCAATAGTAGATCAGATGACTGCTTCGGGTGCAACAGATAGTGCTATTGATGCAACAGAAAGAACCTTTAGTGAAAAAGAAACTTCGTATAAAAAGTATATTGCCGGCTATATTGATACCACCGCAGACCCCGTAGTGGCGGTGTTTGCGCTGGGATATTCCCAAAGTGTGGAACCTGCACAATTAGAAAAATCTATCAATGGCTTGTCAAAACGTTTTCCCAAACACGTTGCTTTGAATGCCCTCGTGGTGCAATACAATCAAATGATTGCAGAATATAGAGCAAAGCCCCAGGTAGGTTCGGATGCTCCCGACATCAACATGGCTGATACAAGCGGCAAACCCTTTGCATTAAGTATGTTAAAGGGAAAATATGTATTGGTTGATTTTTGGGCAAGCTGGTGCGGCCCCTGCCGTGGCGAAAACCCCAATGTTGTAAAGGCCTATAATCAATTCAAGGATAAAAATTTTACGGTGCTGGGCGTGTCGTTAGATAAGGACAAACAGCAATGGATAGACGCTATTGCCGCAGATGGATTAACCTGGCATCATATCAGCGATTTAAAATACTGGAGCAGCGCCGCCGTGGGTTTGTATGGATTTGACGGCATCCCTTTTAATGTGTTGGTTAACCCCGAAGGAAAAATAGTTGCCACCAATTTAAGAGGGCCCGCGCTGGAGAGTACATTGTTGCAGATTTTGAAATGATTGTAATGGCTAACCCGAACAGAGCTAAGCAACCCGTTTTATGTTGATAAAAAAATTTAGCGAAACTAAATAATTTAGTATCTTCACTGCGTTATATTATTACAAAATGATATCAAATAATTACATTCAGCCATCCGATGTTTTTCCGGTTACTATAACTCATGGAGATGTTCGAAAAATTTTGCAGGATATTCCTACTGAATCTGTTCAGTGTGTAATCACATCACCGCCATATTGGGGAGTGAGAGACTATGAAGTTAAAGGACAGATTGGCGCCGAGCCTGAGATAGATCAATATATTAATGATTTAATTTCTATTTTTTCTCAAATTCGACGAATATTGAAGCCGGATGGAACATTTTGGTTGAATATCGGTAATACATACACCTCGGGGGGGCGTAAATGGCGCCAAGAAGATAGTAAGAATAAAGGTAGGGCGATGTCATATAGGCCTGACACTCCACAAGGCTTAAAAAAGAAAGATTTGATTGGTGTTGCTTGGATGATAGCGTTAGCTTGCCAGCGTGACGGTTGGTATTTAAGAAATGATATCATCTGGAATAAGCCAAATTGCCAGCCAGAAAGCGTGAAAGACCGATTAACAGTAAGTCATGAATATCTTTTTTTAATGACTAAATCTGAGAGGTATTATTTTGATCAGGAGTCAATAATGGAAAATACGAAAGATGGTTCGTCAAAGAAGAACCGTCGAACAGTTTGGAATATAAACACCGAGCCTTATGCAGGCGCACATTTCGCAACGTTTCCTACAGCTTTAATTCGTCCGTGTATTCTTGCAGGATCAAAACCTGGCGATATAATATTAGACCCTTTCCTAGGTTCGGGAACAGTATGTGCAGAATCACTTCGATTAGGAAGATTAAGTACAGGGATTGAATTAAATCTTAGATTTATAAATCTTGTAGAACAAAGATTGCAGACGGTACAACCTAAATTGTTTGTTGCTTAAGGCTTTGGATCAAAATCCCATTCACCAATAATGTTACACAAACTTTTTCGTAATGCTTTGACTTGAAGTTTTCTTTCAGACCCGCCGTCGAAGTATAGTTGGAAATCTAATAGGTTATTTTCTCCCCTCACGGTACAGTATCCAGGTTTAGGCATTTGCCTGCTCGTTTCCATCATCTTAAGCTCACCAAATGCACTTCTTTCTAGCAATGCTTTTGGTATCTCCACTAATTCATATTTCCAATTCGGTGCTTTTCGGAGGCATCTTAAAATTAATATTTTATCAGATTCTTTAAGGTGATTAAGAAATGACAATAGTAAGGTTTGTAAATGTTCTGGATCATCACTCCATTCTCCTTTTCCTAATTCCATATATTTGCTGATCCAAATAAAATCCTTTTTTATTGCTTTATCCGCTTGTGTTTTAAGGCTGTATTTAGTTGATCCTATAACTACGTCATGTCCCCTGTTCCCTCTAGATGCAAAATCTGCAGGGATTTCAATTAAGTTAGCAGTATTCACAAGTGCATATTCAAATTTATCTTTTGTAAATGGCTCATTTGAAAAAGCATGATGTATCATTAATGCATCTCCAAAGGAAAGAGACCAATCCTCGGTCATCAATTTTTGTTTATGTAAAACAAACCTGTGCGGACAATTTAAAATGTCAGTTACACTTTCAAGCCAATGCAATCTATTGTCAGGGAATTCCTCAATAATTCTAATAAGTCGCTTTCGTCTTGATTCTTTTTCTTTCATTTTCAGTTAGTGAATGATGATTAAAATTGAAACTAATTAAAGAATTTTACATAAAGTATTTAATATCGCTATTCCGTATTTACCCACTACTATTTTTTAACAGGCGCTTTCACCAAAACAGTATCCTGTGCAAATAAAGGAACAATATATCCCCCTGTATCTATTACTGTTTTTGGAAAAGCATTTTTTAAAGCAGGCCAGTCTTTAGAAGTGTACCCTGTTTTGTACATGTAAAGCGACTGCAATTTGTTGAGCTCTTTTAATTTTAAAACACCCGTCGAGGTAACTTTTGTGTCAACCAAATTCAGGTATTCTAAATTTGGGATGGCTGCCAGCATTGCCAACCCTTTATCAGTTATTAAAGTTTTCGACAAATCAAGTTTTGTAAGATTCGTTAGCCGGGCAATATCCGCAACAGCCTCATCTGTGATATTTGTGGTTTGCAATTTTAGCCAAATTAGTTGCGGTTGTAGTTGCCGTAATAGTTGCAGGTCCGTTTTATAAACTATGCTGTCTGTTAAAAAATTTACCATCAGGTAATTGGTGTTTTGCGCTATTGGTAACACCACAATATTCCTGGCTTTTAATTGTTCAATTATTTTTTCATCTGCTTTAGTAACGGGTGTGTTGGGTATATCTGTTCTGTCTTTTTTTGCAATGGGCGCATTTTGTAAAGCCATCAGCAGCGGCTTCATTTTATCTGGCTGAGAAAGCTCTTTTACTTTTTTTTGCCCATCTGCATTATTGCTGATCCACCAATGCAACAGCGCTATTTGGCTTTCGGTAGGCTGGGCCTTTTCTTTGGGTGGCATGTGGTGTTCATCATCTACCGGCAACAGCAGGCGCTTTATCATCTCGCTGGCATCGGCATTGCCGGGTGTTATAACTTTACCTTCTTTACCGCCTTTCATCAGCAAGTTCAGTTCATCCATCCGTAAGCCGCCTTTTTGTTTATTGGCGTTATGGCAGGTATAGCATTTTGTCTGTAAAATAGGGGTGACAACCTCAGTATACGCAACAGCTTCCTGCACATTGGCGATTGGCTTAATGGCAGTATTTGTAACACTATCGTTGCTAAATATTTGTTTAAAAGGTTTGGTTAAATAATCAGATCCATGGGTTAACGATCCACCAAGGTGCCCGGTAACAAATAGTAACAGCAACAGAGCAACAGAGAGCAATTTTTTATGAATAACAAAAGCCGGGTTCTTTTCTTTTGCATACAACATCAGCGAAACCAGTGTTACACAAATACCCATCCACATATGCCAGCTTACCAACGATTCATTATAATCGTCGCTGATGGATAAGAGATAGCCTGTGACGCAGGATGCAAATGCGGCACAGGAGCCAATTAGCAAGATAACGGGTATGGCCGGTGTCAATGACGCATACTTGCTTTTGCGGCTCATCCATTGCAATATCAAAGCGATGAATAAAAACCCAATGGGCAAGTGAACCAGCAGCGGATGAAAATGCCCAAGAAATTCCATGACAGATAATAGTCTCAAAAAATAATTTTTTTATTATTTAACCAATCTCTAAAACCCAATTCGCTTAGATCTCTAATATTTCCCTCTCCTTTAGGGAGGTTAGGAGGGGCTATATCTCTTCCTCAGCAAATGCATCATGTAAACATTAATGGCCCATTGATCAGCTAGTGGCTGCCGGGTATAAGGTACTGTGGGCATATAATCAGGCGGGCCAAATTCTGTAAGTATCGTAAGTACTTCGCCTTGTTGTTTTTTTATAGCAACAACAGCATCCCACCATGCAAAATGGGTTTTTACTGCATTGTCCCATTCTGGTGCCCGGGGGTCGCTCACCTGCGGACCCTCGGCATGGCCGATGCGGGCGTGTAAATGATCAGTTCTTTGTATGGCAAGGTTTACTGTTTCTTGTTGATCGTCCAGCAGGCTTTCACTTACATTACACCAGTGCGATATGTCCATCGTAATTCTTAATTCGGGTATTTGCTGCATGTATTGTTTTGCCACCGGTGCTGCAAAAAGTATTCTGGAACGGTGCGTTTCGTGGCAAATTTTTAGCCCTGTTTCTTTTGCCAGGC
>JBGSIG010000695.1:0-3449 GCA_041742655.1 Ferruginibacter sp.
TCCAGATAGTACAATGTCCACCATCATAATAAGGACAAAGTTGTGCATCGACCAATTCCTGTGGACGAGTCCAAAACTCCTGGCTATCAACCTGTTTTTGGCGAAGCGTGTAGGAAACAGGCGGAATAATTCCATAAGGAGTTACGCCAACCCGGGCGAGAATTTGACCTTGAACCCTTTCTTTACCTGCAGCTAAACTGCTGGCGGTATCATTTAGAATACCGCCCACCAAAAAATTGGCTAAATGTGGGTGGTACGCACAACACTTGGTATTTATGTATGGGCTTTGTTTGGAGAGGCACAAATTGCAGGTATCGCAGGTGGCAATTTTTTCTTCTGGAAATTCAATATCTAACAGTTCGGGAAAAAGGGATTGATAAATTGAAGGTATCTTTTCTTTAAGAACCATGCGGGGAAAATATAAATTGTATGGAGACTTTTACTAAACCTGGCTAATTCGAAAAAAAAAGGTGAAAGAATACGAATAAATGTAAAAACTTTGGAATAAAATAAGTTTCTACATTCTACTTTTTTGAAAAAAAGATCTAGTTTGAAGTACCGTTTTATGAGGTATACATGCTTGCACCCTTGCCCAAATCACGACCCGTCATGCCCAGTACCGCAAAAGTTTTTTTAATAGATAGGGTAGAACTAATAACCGGACGGTTCCATTTTTTCTTCAATTTCTTTTTATTTTCCATTATTTGCTGTTTAATTTACTTTTTTTCGAACCAATGGTTAAAATAGGACCACATAATTAGTTCAAGAAGTGTCCAGGATTTAAACGTAAAGCTATCTTCATTTTTCGACTTAGACAAATTTTCAAGTTCAATTTTCAGTTTTTGCAGGTCGAGCAAGTTTCCCAAATCGCTTGTAGATCCTACATTTTGTATAAAATCATTCACTTTTTCTAACTCATTTTTTACAAGTTTGGTGTAGCCGGGGGCATAAGCGCCTTTTCTTGTTCGAGTTCTTATTATTTCCGGTAAAATACCTGCCATTGCCTTTCGTATTAGTCCCCTCCTTTTACCGTCGGCGTGAAAATGTTCTACGGGTAGTTGTAGCAATAACTCTACCAATCTTCGGTCGCACAAAGGGTAAGTTGGTTCTAACTCATGGTGAGAAGCTCCACAATCCCAATCCTCATCAAATAGAAACAGCCGGTTTGGCCAAATATTAGCCGCAATGTCACCTGTGCTGAAATTCGATATTTGGAATGTACGGTGAATTTTATTTTGAAGTGCCAACTTCTCCCGGCTGCTCAATTTTAAGGGCAACATGTCAATGCTTCTTGAATCATCAAAATTTCCCTTGTATTTAGCCCATGCTTTTTGAAAAAATTTGGGTGTGATACCGGTTAAAACAGCGTTCTTTAGCACGGCAGAAATCGGCTGTTTCCCGTTTTTTTTGTATTGAGAGAGTAGTTTGCTCAAAGCGCCCAATCTCAAGGAAGTAAATAATATTGGTATTGGGTTTATGGAAGTATTTGTAACGGTTGCGTCACCCAGGTAGCCTGATAAAACCCGGCGTACTGACTTTAAATGGAATTGTTTGTTCAACGCCTCATCCACATAATAAAAGCCATTGGGCGGTTCATAATTCCTGCTTATTTTTTCATCGACGCCATTAATAAAGCTAAGGGACGAATGATACACAAAGACGGGATCAATATTCGGCTCCTGATCAATAATAGCTTCAATAAATTCCATTTCATCGGGGTCATCTTCGTCTTCCAGGCCGGGTGTGTACACGGAAGATAAAGTGGTTATTTTTTTGCCTGCTTCATTTAATTTTTTTGCAGCCACGCACACGATTGTGCTGGAATCTAAGCCGCCACTTAAAGTAGCTCCAACATTTCCAATTACTTTTGTATAATCGGTCATTATTTTTTCCAACAGTCTTTTAACCGCGGCAGCACTATCCTCTTCTGTTTTAAATTCTTTATTTCTTTTATATTTTGGTTGCCAGTATTGTTTTATAGCAAGGTGTGCATTATTTATTGATAATGTGCTGGCCGGATTTAAGCGACAAATATTTTTGAAACTGGTCTTGTGGTTTTCGTCGCAAATTGCCAGGGCCCGGTTGCGCAGGTAAACGTTATCAATACCTGTTTCCACAAAAGGCAACTTTGCAATGGCTTTTAATTCTGTTGCAAATGCAAAACGGTTGTCTTTAAAATAATAGAGCAATGGTTTTATACCCATTTGGTCCCTGGCACAAAAAAGTTCTTTTTTTTGTTTATCCCAAATGGCAAAAGAAAAATCCCCATAAATATTTTTTACAAAATTTTTACCTTCTTGGCGATAGCTGCTCAACAATAATTGCGGGTCGGTAATGGTGTTTCTTTCCTCACCAACGATATTTAATTTATCCATTAAAGCGCCCCTTTCATCTAACCTTGCATTGGCCGTTATCACCAAATCACCTTCTTCGTAAGGGGAAGTATCGTAGATAGATTCGGGTGTAACCTGCAACAAAAGATGTCCAAGCACAACTGACTCTTCGCGGTAAAGCCCCTGCCCGTCTGGCCCCCGGTGTGCCATATCCTGCTGCATCGATTTTATCCAATCATCATCCAGCGGCCTTCCTGCTACATCAAGTATTCCAAAAATTGCGCTCATATTTTATCTTGTTGACCCAGCCTTATTTTTTTGTTTAAAAAAAGGTAGTGTAATTTTTTGGGTATCAGTGCAGGTAAAATCTCTCTCCTGAGTTTATAAGTTATTAGCCTGAGTTTAAGTTTATTGCTGCTTCTTGAACGCACCTGGAAATTCCAGTTGCGGAAATTATGTTGCCAGCTATACATTTTTTCTGTTGGTGCGGCCATGATATCGATTCTGTCAATAGCAAGTTTTTTAATGAACCCGGAGTTTACTTTTTCTTTTATTATTTCGGGAGTGCCAACGCCGGTAAGTAAAGCAGCCAGGCGCACTCCTGTGTACACAAGATGCTCTACATGAAATCGCTTTGCCTCTTGCATGATCCATAGCCAGTCCATTTGCTGCTGACTGCTTATTATCCGGGCAATGTCCAACACCTGCTTCAACTGGGCGAACTGGTCCTTGCCGCCATGATGCATTACGGCCAACAAAAAATTAGCTGATGGGGTAAATACGTTGAGCTGTTTATGTTGAATAGCGCCAGGGATAATTTGTGTTTTTAGGTCGTTAAGGTTGATGTTCATTTGATAAATGGACATACTGATCCGCCAGTGAAATTCAAAATGAAAAATCCTGTTGTCACCCTCATATTTGTCGAAATTATACTCGCACAATTCACTTGCGATATAATCGTTCGTCAGTTTGGAAACTGCTTCTTCAGGTGTATAACCTCTTGAAGCCATCATGGTTTTTACTTTTTCCAGGTCTTTAATATCAATCAATAAATCAACATCCACAGACTCCCTGTCTGCAAGGTTGCCATAAAAATTATGTGCCAACCAAAAGCCC
>JBGSIG010000696.1:0-1731 GCA_041742655.1 Ferruginibacter sp.
CAACTGCTTTTAAGAACCGGGATTGGCTATAACCTTTCAGAAAGCAACAATAATATTCTGTTGGGCTATGCATTTATTCAATCGCAGGTTTATACAAATGCGGTCGATAAAAAAACAGTTAATGAAAACCGAATTTTCCAGCAATTTATTAACAAGGAAAAATTAGGTACTTTTTTTTTCCTCAACCGTTTCAGGATAGAGGAAAGGTTTATTGAAAGTGATTTTAAAGCCAGGTTCAGGTATTTTTTTGCCGTGAATAAACCATTGAATAAAAAAACAATGGAAAAAAATGCTGTTTATTTGTCTGCCTATGATGAAATATTTTTAAATTTCCAAAATCCGGTGTTCGACCAAAATAGGTTATACGGGGGTGTGGGTTTTTGTTTTAATAAAAATTTACGGGTAGAAACGGGGTATATGGCTCAAATGTTCAGCAACAGAACTCAATCTCAATTTGTACTGATGTTTTTTAATAATCTTCCTTTTTAATGCATCAGCATATTGTGCCTGAATGAATGTTATACTGGGAAAGCGTTTTAGCAGTAATTAGTAGCTGAAAAAAGTGTACAGGATATTGGTTACAATACATATCCAACCATAAAAAGAAGTGCAATATTTTTATCGTTCAACTGAGAAGAATAAAAAAACATTGTTTCAGCACTTATTGAAATACGGCTATTTAATTGGCGTTTGTATCCCAACGATCCTGAAAAATCGCCCAGGGAAAAGGAAGTAGAACTTAGCTTTTCACTACCCGGTAAACTTACATTGTTGATGAGGATTGACTGGCCGGAAGCAAAATTAACATAAAAGCTTTTTAAAAATTTCATACTCACCACCAACTGAAACGGAATTACCGCATTTGAAATTTTAAAACCCTCTTGCTGAATATTTTTTACGGTATACAACCGGTAATAACCAGTTTCAACACCCAGGCTCAGCAAATGCCCGGGCTCCCACATAATTCTTCCGGTAAAGGAATAGTTTAATGGATGTACATTATTTTGTGCCAGCACCAGGTTATTAAAATAAAAGCTGGGGCCACCGCCACCGTACAAAGCAAACTTATGTTCCTTTACTTTTATAGCATTGCTTGTTTGTGCAAAACCAGGTAAAGAAAAAAAACAGCATACTATCCCGATAGTAAATTTTGTAATTGCCCCTTTCTTAAAAATATTTTTCAAACAGTCCATATTTAAATTAAAACATAGTATAAAAATTGTAAACAACATAAGCCGGATAATCTGAAAGAAAGCCATCAAATTTTCCATTTTGTAAATAGTTTTTCACCAGGTTTTCGTCATTCATTGTCCAGCAAAATACTTTTATTCCCAGGCTATGCGCCTGTGCAACTTCATCCAGCAACAAGCCCCGTGAATATCTTGGCCCCCAATAAATACATTTATTATCAATTACATCCTGCAATTCCAATTCACATAATGTAGGCAAGGGATAATAGTTTGGCTGGTTTTGGTATTCTTCAATCACCTTTTCCGAAGTAAGGCCTGGAAAAATAGTCACTGTTCTGTTAAGGGCGGCGGCCTTTGCATATGCTGCCTCTACCAACGGTTGCAGGTATTTAAATATTGACGGGTCGCCTTTAATATCAAACCATAAATATTTTAAATTGGTTTTGGTAACAAAAGCGTCCAGCACCTGCTCTACTGATGGAATTGTTTGCCCGTCAACCAGGCGGATATATTCTGTTAATAAACTAAAATCGTACTGATC
>JBGSIG010000697.1:0-7919 GCA_041742655.1 Ferruginibacter sp.
GGGAATCATTGAATGTACGATACCTACACTGTTGACGTATCTTTATGGCCCTGGAACAAAGAAGTGGTGAACTAAAAAGTACTGCAAGCTGTAAAGACTCAATTTAAAATGTTTGGCGATGTGCTTAATACCGCTCAGAAAGAGATTTTAAATGCCCAGGACGATAATGATAAATTGGTAGGCATCCGAACAAGGCAGATACAGCGAAAGCTAAAGGGATTTGAAGAATTAACTACCAGTGAATCAAGTCTGCTTTTAGGTGTTAATAGTGACGAAGATATTTCAACCGAATAAGAAACTAACTAAGCTGATGTTGGAAAAAAATGGTTTTGCGATAATATCCCAAGTTGGCGGTAACGTTTTTTACTGTTTAATTTTTTAGGCACAATTTTATACATCAACTTTAAATCCTAACTCCACATCACTTGCCGCTTGCTTACCCTACCCCCCCAATTTTCACTTCATTAAATTCTGCCCACGTGCTACCATTATTTGAAGTGTTTTGTTCTGGAAAAATAATGTCCAAATACCAAATGTCCTTTTTTTCTGTTCAATTTCCACTTCAATAAAATATATACACTTAGTATTCTTCTCCATAATTTTTTACCATTAGTCGATTGCAATACATAGTAAAATAGTTCCATGACCAGAAACCCGATAAATGCAGCAAATAATAATTCTACCCAATGAGGAGTACGATGCATAACTATCTGTTTTCGGTGACCAAGTCCGAATAAATTATGAAAGCTTCTTTTCTCCAAAACCTGGTAGGTAAAAAGTTTTGTACTCAGAAGGCCAATCAAAAAAGCGAAAAACTTACCTATGGTTTCACCTACAATGAGATGCTTTATTTTATGGAAGGTAAAAGTGGCCTTGATAAAATGTTTCATAACGTGTTTTTTAAAAACAACAACACTATTATTTAATGTGAAGTAAGTCGTTGCGTGGAAATAAAACTAAGCAAAAATGGTTCGTGAAAACACGAACCGTTGCAACTGCATCTGTGAATAGATTTTATTGTGTTATCGAATAATCAATTTTAACCTGCGTTTTATTATCCAGATCTATGTCTGTATATGTGAGTTTGGAAGCTACAACATCATTTACTGAAAGAGAACCTGTATTTGATCAATAATAAATTCCTCAGATAACGAAAATGCCTATTTTCTTATTGTGCCCTGTTAAGGGCAGGTTTGCCTGTCCGACTGTCCCACGATAGAAAATCCACGAATATTATCCCCCATGCGACATTCATATTTTTATTTAAATTAGCGTAGTGGATGGGGATTCAATCTTGCAGGGTTTTCCAGCATAGTCACACTGGAAAATTTTAAACAACAAGAGTTGCCTTTGAAACAAAGGCAACTCTTGAAATAAGTAAGTCCTTAATTAGGAAATTTGAATGAGCCTTGGCGGCTTTTGTTTAGCTTCCTCTTTTTTGGGAATGAGAAGATGCAACAAACCATTCTCGTACTTTGCCTGAATTTTGTCAATGTCCATTACATTTTTCTGCAAAGTAAAAGTTCGTTGGAAAGATTGGTAGCTAAATTCTTTACGTGAATAGCGTTCATCGTTTTTCTCTACGTTTTCACTGCTTCTTTCTGAACTGATAGTCAGGGAATTTCCGTCGAGCTCAACTTTGAAGTCTTTTTTGGTCATTCCGGGTGCAGCCACTTCCACTTCATAATTCTCAGCGGTTTCTTTAAGGTTTACCGCAGGAACCGTTGTGTTGGTGTCCGAAAAATTTTGGTTTCCCCAATTAAACAAATCCCGATTAAAAAAATCATCGAAAAGCACTGGCATTTGATTTAACAGGCTTCCATTTCTTTTTACAAGTGTCATAGTTACCTCCTTTTTAATGGTTAATAAATAATTTAAAAAGGAAAAATCAACTTGTATGCCATACTATTTGTTAGTATTTAAAAATGAAAATATGTCACAAAATGACTAAAAAAAAGTCAGTTTGAAAGTCAAAATTTCGCCTGAACAAAAAGCAATGAAATAAAAAAGCGCCTGTTCTTTTTCCATGAAAGCGATCAGGGTATAGGTAACCCGTTGGTGGTTTGTATTCGAAGCTTTTGATAGCTGGTAAAACCCTAAAACCAAAACCCTCTGTAACTATTTTAAAAGCTGCTGATTTTTGCAACTTACTTTCAATATTCTCCTTGAAGATAGGTAAGGCCCAACCTTATAATTAAGTTGAAGGATTTTTTTTATTATAGTTATTTTTTGAAATAAAATATCCCTTGGCCTCATAAATAGTGTTGTTGGGTTTTAGTATGTTCTGGTTTTTAATATCCGGCATTTGATGAATTCTAAATATCCCTCTTCCCGGAAATCGTAAAAAATTCTCTTTATGAATTGATCATTGGCTCATATTTTTGAGTATGGCTAATCAAACATGCAAAAATTGTAATAGTGTTTTGGATGGAAAGTTTTGCTCCGAATGCGGACAGGCAGTTTCTACTCACCAAATAAACGCACTATATTTTTTGCATGACATTCCTCATTCTGTTTTGCATATTGATAAAGGGTTTCCTTACACTTTTTATCAATTAATCAGGCGACCTGCCAAAGCATTGGACGAATACCTTGCCGGCCGCCGGGTTAGATATGACCGACCACTGAGCTATCTCGTTATAATGTCCGCAATTAGTGTTTTAATAGTAAGCCGCATATGGAATTACATGCTGGCATTGCAATATCCTAACGGGCAACAGTATATATAACTGCAATGATATTTGAAGGAATTATTAAGGCTTAATAGAACTTAAATTTCAATATTTAATTTCTGTTTACTCCGAAATGACCGTTAACATTAAGAACAATTATCCTTTTTATCTTGTCCATTAATCGTGTAACAACATGACTTTACAGTTACAATAACTTGTCGGGTGTTATAGGTAAATCCCTTACCCGTTTTCCGGTTGCGTTAAAGATGGCATTGGCTATGGCGCCTGCCACACCAACAATAGACACTTCACCAATTCCTTTAACGCCCAGTTTATTTACGATAGTATCTTTTTCATCAATGAAAATTGTTTCAATGGTACCAACATCCAAATTTGATGGTACATGATAATCTGCAAATGATCTGGTGATAAAGTTGCCCCAGCGGTTATCTATGACTGACTCTTCCGTTAAGGCCATGCCAATACCCCATGTAACGCCGCCAATAATTTGTGAACGGGCTGTTTTTTGATTTAGGATTTTTCCTGCGGCAGTCACAGCTACGAAACGTTTTACGCTTACCATGCCGGTAAACCTGTTTACCCAGACTTCAGCAAAATTTGCATTAAAACTATTACAGGAAAAGTTCTTTGCGTTTTCGGGTGCTTTTGCGTCTATGCTTACCTGGTAGTTGGCAATATTTTCACTGATCATTAATTGTGCGGCAGTCGGTTTTACAAAAAATTGTTTTCCGGACATGGAAATTAATTCTTCTGTTATTTTAAGGCAGGCATCATTTACAGCATTGGCAAAACTTGCTGCACCAACAGATCCTACGGAACCTGCTGCAGGTGGCAAATCAGAATCCCCAATCTTTATTTCAATTTGTTTTACAGGAATACCTAATCCATCCGCTGCAGTTTGTGCCAAAATTGTATTGGTGCCGGTTCCCAGGTCAGATGCTGCCAATTCTACAATCGCTGTTACTTCCTTGCCTTTGCTGGATAGCTTCACCTTTGCCGAACTATCTCTTTGCCTTGCCGGGTAAGTACCACAAGCCAGGCCATAGCCAACATAATATTCACCCCGTACATTTTGCTTAGGTTCTATTTTTCTTTTATCCCAGCCAAACACTTTTGCTCCTTCCTGCATACACTGAATCAGTGAACGTGACGACCATTGTTTATCATTGGACGGATCTTTTGCAGGCTCATTTTTAATTCTGAATTCAATCGGATCTATTTTCAATTGATATGCCATTTCATCAATAGCAGATTCCAGCGCAAAACTTCCGGTAGCCTTACCTGGGCCACGAGTGTAAGTAGGCACAATGATATTCATCTGGGCCATACGATAGCTAATTAATGAATTGGGAGTAGCATATAAAACTTTGGAACAGTCACCACAGGGCTCGGCAAATTCACTGTCAATAGCAGTGTGCGTGCTAGTTTCGTGGCTTAAGGATGTAAGCGTACCATCCTTTGTTGTGGAGAGTTTTAAAAGCTGTTTATTCGTTTGCCTCAATCCTACAGAATTAAACATCTGTTGCCGGGTAAGTGCCAGCTTTACAGGTCGGTTCACCACTTTAGCTGCAATGGCTGCCAGTACCAGGTTTGCCCACTGGCCACCCTTAGAACCAAAGCCTCCGCCAATAAACGGCGTAATAATTTTTACCTGTCCTGGCTTTATGAAGAGGGTAGCAGCGGCTGCTGTTTGCGCACCGTTTACTATTTGAGAACCGTTGTACAACATTAACCTTTCGCCCTGCCATACTGCAATTGTCGAATGCGGTTCCATTGGATGATGATGCTCAATTGGCGTGCTGTATTCGGCTTCAATTTTGTATGCCGCCGATTGAAAAGCACCGGCTGCATCTCCACGGGATAGATCTGGGTTGTCCTTTGGTATAATGGTATCTTTTGTCAACTCTTTTACATCTATCCTAGAGTCACCTTTACTGTATTCAACTTTTATCAAACTGGCTGCATAGGTTGCCTGTTCAAATGTTTCTGCCACTACAATGCCAATGTGCTGACCATAAAATTTTATCTCTTCACTTTGCAATAATGCGCCGCCTCTCAATCCACCTTTCTCATTTAGCTTAGGGGCATTTAGATGAGTGATGACAGATAAAACTCCTGGAGATTTTTCTGCTTCACTTGTGTCCATGTTGGTAATGCGTCCTGCAGCGATGGTACTTTTAAACAACACCGCGTAAGCAACATTTTTAAAAACATAGTCTGTTGCATAAGGTGTGGCTCCTGTTACTTTTAAAATTCCATCCACACGATTGATGGGCTGTCCAATTAATTCTTTATCCATAATAATGTAGTTTATGTTTATGCGGTTGCACCTTTCATTGCTTTATTCAATGCGTGGGTAATAGCGAGAACGCCCATCTCCACCTTAAATTTATTTTCCTCCAATGGCTTTGCCTTCTGCATTTCCATTTCAGCCGCCTGCTTAAAATTTTCTTCAGTAGCAGTTTTTCCTGCTAAATATTTTTCAGCTTCTAGTGCACGCCAGGGTTTATGCGCTACTCCGCCCAAAGCAATATTTACTTTTACAATGGTGTCACCTTTAGTTTCCATTGCTACCGCTACTGATACTAATGCAAAAGCATAGCTTGCCCTGTCCCTGATTTTTAAATAGTATGACCTGGATGCAAAATTATTTTTTGGAATTTCTATGGAAGTAATTATTTCTCCCTCATTTAAAGTATTGTCTTTTTCCGGATGATCGCCTGGTAACCGATGAAAATCCGTGAACGGAATAGTGCGTTTACTACCCGTTGCACCCTGCACTATTACAACTGCATCCAGCGTTGCTAATCCAACACACATATCAGAGGGATTGACTGCCACACAATGGTCTGACCATCCGAAAATTGCATGCATGCGGTTAAACCCTTCTTTAGCTCCGCAGCCACTGCCAGCCTCTCTCTTGTTACAAGGCATGGCTGTATCATAAAAATATGGACAGCGGGTGCGTTGCAAAAGATTGCCGCCATTTGTTGCCATGTTTCTTATTTGTACAGAGGCGCCCGCTAAGATGGATTGGCTGAGTAAGGGAAAATCTTTTCGAATGATCGGATGATTGGCGGTATCTGAATTTTTTGCCATGGCGCCGATGGACACGCCACCCCAATTTTTTATGGTTTCAATTTTATTAAATGCTAGTCTTGAAATATCTATCAATTCGTTGGGCCTCTCCACGTCCTCTTTCATCAGGTCGATGATATTGGTGCCACCTCCTAAAAACTGTGCTTCTTTATTAGAGACTGCAGATTGAATTGCCGTATCAATACTTTTAGCGCTTGTGTATTTGAATGGTGTCATGTGTAAATATTTTTTTAACTCACTGAATATTATTTGCAAAAGCCTGTTCGGTCTGGGCTATCAATGGCCAATGTTGCGCTACTTCTTTTCCACCCAATACCTCTTTAATTGCAGCAACTATATTGGCATAAGCACCGCAACGGCAAATATTGCCCGACATGCGTTCCCTGATCTCATCGTCGCTTAACAGAAATTCCTTGCCAGTATTCCTTACATCTTCCGTAACGTAACTGGCATCTCCATTTTTTGCTTCGCTGATCAATGCAATGCCGGAACAAATTTGCCCAGGTGTACAAAAGCCACACTGAAAACCATCATGTTTTAAAAATGCAGCCTGCATAGGATGCAAGCTGCCAGCCTTTGCAAAGCCTTCAATAGTTTGGACAGACTTTCCTTCGCAGGTTGCTGCAAGTGTAAGGCAGGATAATACTCTTCGTCCATCTACAATAACGGTGCAGGCACCACACTGGCCATGATCGCAGCCTTTTTTAGATCCAGTTAACTGCAACCGTTCCCTTAGTGAGTCAAGCAATGTCATTCTCGAATCTATCTCCAGCGATTTTTTTGCGCCATTTACATTGAAATTAATCCTGATGCCGTTCTCAATATTTTCAGCCGGGAAATTATCAGGAAGGGATTCTGCAAAAATTGATTGCTCACCTAATAATTGAAATGCTACAATGGCACCACCGGCACCAATTAATTGTTTTAAAAAATGTCTGCGTTGCTGACCAAATACAGACAGATCATCCCCATGTACAAGTAATTCTTTTAGCAGATTTTTTTCATCTTCGGTCAAATCTGTCTGTTGTGTTTCGTCAGTCATACAATTGAATTATGCGGTAAAATTTATTTTGATGGGGATAATAATTTTATCCTGCTACAAATAGAATACCAGTTTGGCATCTGTTTTTTTATAAACAAAGTTACCACTATGAATTAGCAGATCGTTGGTATATGTCATACAACCTGCTATCGGCGGGTTGTATGAAGTAACCCAAAGCAGATTATGGCGTAATACTAGATGATTTACTCCATTTATTTTCGCAAATGCAAACAGGGCCCACGTCATTAAAAAACTATCACGTGTTGACTTAAAATTATGATGCTTATTTTCCTTAAACCTCGCCATGGGGAAATCCCACCGCATTGCATGATAAAATTTTTTGGAAAAAAGATATTAAACGCCGTAGTTAATACAACTTTTAGTTTCTCCTCACAAGTGTTAAGCCATGGAAATTATTTAATTGATCACAGAGATAATGCAACGGGATTATATGAATTTCCCATTTAGTTTATTCATGTTGATTCTGCCGAATTTGCTATTTGTCGTTCGAAACTAAAAAATATAGTACCCGATAGGGTATAAAAATCTTAAATCTTATATAATTATACCTGATACCCTTCAACGGAAAAAAGAAAGACATCAAAAAAGCAGATTTTGTTTCAGCTTTAAATATGTCGAAACTTGATGAAAACAACAGGATAGTATTCTAAAAAAAATGGAAAAAAGTATAACCAATTGGATTAAGCAAATCGATAATAGTTTTTTGAATGATGAATTTAAAGCAGCTTATAAAGCTTTGCTCGAAGAGCGATTCAATAGATTCTTTATACACGATAATTAAAACTATATAATCAAACTACATTATGCAATGTTTAATGCAGGATATAAGGAATACTGCAATACCGCAACTGCTGGCTGTAGCGGGTTTTATTGTTTTCGTGCTGTGATATACATCGTGTGAATCAATATAAAATAATAACTGTGGTTACTTTGAGATGTTAGACCTCCACAGTTAAAGTACACAATGCAAAAGAGGCGACCTGTCGCCGGGCCACCTCTTAAAAAATGCTTTATAAACTTTAATTTATGCAAGGTCGAAGCGGCCAAGGTTCATCACCTTATTC
>JBGSIG010000698.1:0-10952 GCA_041742655.1 Ferruginibacter sp.
GCAATAATATTTATTAGAAAAACAGCACCCGAATATTGTGAGTATAATTACTGTTTACGGAATTCCCAATTGTGATGTTATCAAAAAAACACTGAACTGGTACAAAAAAAATAATATCCCGGTTGATTTTTATGATTATAAAAAGCAAGGTGTTAAGAAAGAGCAGCTTGCACTGTGGTGTAAGGAAGTAGGGTGGGAATCGTTGTTGAACAAAAAGAGTACTACCTGGAGAAGTTTATTATTGGAAGAGCAGCAAAAAGTAATAAATGAAAAAATGGCCATAAAATTGATGTTAGCATATCCAAGCATTATTAAGCGGCCGGTTGTAGAAATGAATAACAAAA
This sequence comes from Ferruginibacter sp., assembly GCA_041742655.1. Classification (GTDB taxonomy): domain Bacteria; phylum Bacteroidota; class Bacteroidia; order Chitinophagales; family Chitinophagaceae; genus Ferruginibacter. Next base: position 345 of record JBGSIG010000698.1, read on the forward strand.
TAATTGTAGGCTTTAACGAAACATATTTCACTAAACATTAAAATATAAAAAGAATGAAACGTAACGCAACAGCCGTTTGGAACGGTACTGGTAAAGAAGGCACCGGAAATCTCACCACTCAGAGTACAGTGTTGAATAAATCGCAGTATTCATTTAATACAAGGTTTGCCGATGGTGTTGGCACCAACCCGGAAGAACTGATAGCCGCTGCACACGCCGGTTGTTTTAGTATGAAACTAAGTTTTGTTTTAGGCGCTGCAGGGTTTACGGCAGATGAAATTAATACGAAGTGCGACATCACACTCGACCCCGCAGCAGGAGCCATCACGGAGTCGCATTTAACCGTATCAGCTAAGGTGCCGGGCATAACTGCGGAGCAATTTGAAACCGCAGTGGCTGATGCAAAAGCCAATTGCCCTGTTTCTAAATTATTAAATGCAAATATTACACACGAAGCGGTGTTGTCATAAAAAATCGCAATTAATATGAATCCCGGCAAGCAATTGACTGGGATTTATTTTGCAAACTCATTTGCGATTGCAGAATACAAGAACTACATCCTTTATAAATTATCACTTGTAACTTACTAATACATCGCTACAGAAAGATTCTTTCAATTATACCTGAAACAAAGGTTATACAAATAAGAAACGTCAGTCCCGGTAAATGCAGATGATAAACGATTTATTCAATTAGCCTATTAACCCGCTTTTTGTTAGATTTGAGAAAATAATTGCTATGTCGTTTAAAAATAAAACAGTACTTATTACGGGAGCCTCCCGGGGCATTGGAAAAGCCATTGGTTTACGCCTTGCCAAAGAAGGGGCTAATATTGTGATCGCCTCTAAAAGTGTGGAGGAGAATGCTAAGCTTGGCGGTACTATTTATTCTGCCGCTGCCGAAATGGAGGCTGCAGGTGGAAAGGCTTTAGCTGTACAATGCGATATTAGGTTTGAAGACCAGGTGCAACGAGTGGTAGACAATGCGGTTGAAAAATTTGGCGGCATAGACATTTTAATAAACAATGCCAGTGCCATTAATCTTACTACAACTGAGCTGACAGAGCCAAAACGTTTTGATTTGATGTACGACATCAATGTGCGGGGAACTTTTATGGTTAGCCGTGCCTGTATACCCCATTTAAAAAAAGGAACTAATGCGCATATTCTAAACCTGTCGCCGCCCATCAATATGGATATGAAATGGTTTGCTAACCACCTTGCCTACACGATAAGCAAATACGATATGACAATGATTGCATTGGGATTAGCGGCCGAATTGAAAAAATATAATATTGCTGCAAATACTTTGTGGCCACGAACAACCATTGCCACTGCTGCGGTTAATAATTTATTAGGCGGGCAAATGCTGATGAACATGAGCCGCACTACGGACATCATGGCTGATGCAGCCTGGTATATTTTATCGAAACCTTCTACAGAATGCACCGGCAATAGTTTTATTGACGAAGCTGTTCTTACCAAAGAAGGTGTTACGGATTTTAGTAAATATTCAGTAGTGCCAGGTGCAGAATTGTATAAGGATTTGTTTGTGTGAATTTTTGAGAAATATTTTATTCTTCATAAATTGATTGCCTTCGACTGAAAAGACGAAATAAAAAAAAGGCTGTCCTAAAAAGACAGCCTTTTTTGTTGTAATCAGATTTTATTTCAGCATCATTTTTTCTATTGGTTTTTCAAGTAAATATCTGTAGATAAACACCGTTTTTAAATTTTGGTAGTGTAATGCTTTGTTCCCACCCCAGCCGTGCCTTCCGCCACTGTATTCCATAAATTCAAATTGTTTTTTGCCATCCTGTAGTTTGCTGATAAGGTTGATGCTGTTTTGTATATGTACGTTGTCGTCAATTACACCATGTACAATCTGCAAGCTGCCTTTATATTTATCTGTATGGTATAACACCGAACTCGATTTGTAACCGTCTGGATTTTCAGCGGGCGTATCCATAAAGCGCTCGGTATAATGCGAATCATAAAAGGTCCAGTCTGTTACGCTGCCACCCGCCATGCCATGCGTAAATACATCGCTGCCATAGGTTAGCGCATAGCAAGTGATATAACCTCCATAACTAAACCCTGTGATACCAATCTTGGTAGAGTCTGCGTTACCGTTAGCAATCAACCATTTTACCATGGTGGTATAATCCTTCATTTCCCAATAGCCTAAATTGCGATACATATTGTTTACACCCTCCTTGCCAAAATGCCCACTGCCGCGGTGGTCCATCACCACCTGTATCAACCCTTCTTTTGCATAAAACTGCTGATTGCCATTAAGGCTCCAGGTATCCCAGCAGGTGCCGGCATCGGGCCCTCCGTAAATTGAAATAAGTACCGGGTACTTTTTGGATTTGTCCATATTTGTGGGCCAGGTTACTCTCATGGGCAGGTTGTACAAGCCATCATCACTTTTTACCCGCAGAAAATCTGTGGTGGCTAAGTTGTAATCATTAAACTGGTTGCCCTTTGCATTACCGAGCTCCTTAATAATTTTACCCTTATTATTAACCAACGACATTTGTGGCGGTGTGGCTACATTGGAATACGTAGTTATAAAATAACTGCAATCGGGCGAAAGGCTAATATTGGTATTATTGTATTCGCCAGAAGTTAAGCGCTGTAAATTTTTACCGTTAAGCCCCACAGAATAAAAATCTACGCAGGCAGTATTTTCCCTGCTTCGTGCGGTAAAATAAACGATGCTTTTTTTTTCATCTACACGGGTAAGTTTCAGCACCGTAAATTTCCCGCTGGTGATGGCATTAATTTGCTTGCCGGCCATGTCATACAAGTACAAATGATTCCAGCCTGTTTGATCACTTTGTAAAATAAAATTTTTATTGTTGTTTAAAAAAGCAATCCTCTCAAATCCATCCGCCAGCTTTATCCACGTTTTTTGTTTTTCATCATATAAAGCTGTTTTGTTACCGGTTGCCGGATTTACAGACCATATTTTTAAATTATCCTGCGCACGGTTCATCCACTGCACCCACAATGCGCTTCCATCGGGCGTCCAGTAAGGAGCGCCAAAATATTGATCGTCTTTGGCATTAAAATTGGCAAACGTAATAGCACCACCTTCGGGCGGCACAATGCCGATTTGAACTTCCGGATTTGGGTCACCAGCTTTAGGGTAGCGTTCTTTTTCAACATAACCATGCTGGCCATTGCCGTCGGTTATAGTAAAGACAGGCACAAGTGAATCATCGGTTCTAAAAAATGCAATGCGCTTGCTATCGGGGCTCCACCAAAACGTGCGGTACAAACTGGCCCTTCCTAAAATTTCTTCGGTATACAACCAGCTTGCATATCCATTTAATATTACGTCGCTGCCATCAAAGGTTAAGCGGGTTTCTTTTTTAGTATTGATGTTTATGGTGTACAAATCGTTGTTTTTTGTAAACGCCACATAGCTATTATCGGGGCTGATGGTTGGATTTGCCTTTTTGTCTTTGTCATTGGTAAGCCGTGCTTCAACACTATTTATTTTAACAAAAATATCTCCGTTTTTATTATAGGCATTTGCTTTTGATTCAACTGTTTTTGTTGTTGCTTCAGAGGCGTCACTTTCGATGCCGTTTTTACAATCCAGCGCATAAGATTTTCCTGCCCTGGTTAATATAACATGGCTATCATCTATCCACCTACCGGCAACCGGCAAAGGTTGAATGATGCCTTTAAAATCGGATTTAAAATATTGCTCATCGGTTAAATCTTTTTTTTGCGACGAAACACTCAAAGCAACTGTAACAAGTACAACAAGTAAAAGACAGTTTTTTACAGAACGCATCATGTATATATCATTTATTTATTATTAAAAAGCCAAGATAGTTTTTTTACAAGAAATGAAAAAGTGAGAATGATGGGGTTACCATTACCGGAGCTTTTGAGGAATATAATTCAATGGTGATATTGCCTGCTGCCTTTTTAATTTAGCATGCTTCTTTTTTCTGTGCAGAAAGAGATATTGCTAAAATTAAAAAAATCTGTAAAAGGAAAATCCTTTTCATTTAAGGGCTTTTAAAAATATCTTAAGTAAATAAAGATTATTCAAAGCTCTCCGGCCGCATCATTGGGAAAAACAATACATCCTGTATAGAATGTTGGTTTGTGAGCAGCATGGCAATTCTATCAATACCGAAACCAATGCCACTTGTTGGCGGCATACCATATTCCAACGCCCGTAAAAAATCATAATCTATAAACATCGCTTCATCGTCACCACGTTCCATAAGTTTGGTTTGTTCTTCAAACCTTTCCCTTTGCTCAATTGGATCGTTTAACTCGCTGTATGCGTTGGCAATTTCTTTTCCATTGCACATCAGTTCAAAACGCTCAACCAGTCCGGGTTTGCTGCGATGCTTTTTAGTGAGCGGGCTCATTTCTACCGGATAATCTGTAATGAAAGTGGGTTGTATATAATTGCCCTCGCATTTAGATCCAAAAATTTCATCTATCAGTTTTCCTTTACCCCACTTTTCATCAGCATGAATGTTTAATTCACGACATACGTTTCTAATACCTGATTCATCCATCTCACTAATATCAAAACCTGTAAATTCTTTAATCGCATCATACATGGTAATTCTTTTGTACGGAGCTTTAAAATCAATTGTCCTGAGCGGAGCCGAAGGGTCGCCCACCATTACTTTGGAAGTGCCATTGGTTGCCAATGCCGCCTTCTCCAATAATTGTTCTGTTGTTTCCATCATCCACTCATAATCTTTATACGCCACATAAAATTCCAATACAGTAAACTCAGGATTATGTGTTCTATCCATTCCTTCATTACGAAAATTTCTGCTAAATTCATACACCCATTCAAAGCCACCTACAATTAATCTTTTTAGGTATAGTTCATTGGCTATTCGCATGTACATAGAAACATCCAGCGCATTGTGATGCGTGGTGAAGGGCCTTGCAGCGGCACCTCCGGGGATACTTTGCAAAACAGGTGTATCAACTTCCAGGGCGCCACGTTCATTTAAAAATTCGCGGATGGCATTCATCATTTTGGTACGCTTGATGAAAGTTTCTTTCACACCCGGATTCACAATCAGGTCGGCATATCGTTGCCGGTAGCGAAACTCCGGATCGGTAACTTCATCAAATGCCTCGCCATCCTTTTCTTTTACGATTGGCAACGGCCGCAAAGATTTGGTAAGAATGGTAAAATCTTTTACATGTATGGATGTTTCCCCGGTTTTGGTTGTAAACACATATCCTTTAATACCAATGATATCGCCGATATCAATTAGTTTTTTCCAAACGGTCTGGTACATGCTTTTATCTTCGCCGGGGCAAATATCATCCTGCTTGATATATAGTTGAATTTTGCCAACGGCATCCTGTATCACTGCAAAGTTGGCCTTGCCCATATCACGCACACTCATAATGCGGCCGGCAATGCATACGTCTGCAAACAAATTTTTGATATCCTGAGCGTAGTCGAAGGGCTCGCCCTTGTAATTTGCCTTTATAAAAGCCGATGTAGTATTTACGGGGAATAATGCTGCAGGATAAGCATCAATACCTAATTTTTTTAACTCTGCTAATTTCTCTCTCCGGATGACTTCCTGTTCCGATAAATGTTGTGTGCTCATACTACTGCTAAAAATTTTTGCGAAGATACCGTTTGGAACCGATTCTTCCATAACTGTGCTTTGGCCAAACCGGGAACAATTTAACCAAAGCTTAAAAGCAACATAGGGAAATAAGTTTGCTATTTGATGTACTCAATATCTGCTATTTTTTATTTCTTATCCTGGGGGAGTCCTTTCATATCATATTTATTTACCGCATACTTTGCTAATTCATTATTAATATCATTGTATTTGCTTTTGGAAAATGCATTGAATGCCCCTTTGTTTTTAAATTCCAATAATTCCAATGTTTTTGTTTTTCCTTCGTATTTTTTCATGCTGTGGTAATAGCCGTTACCCACTAAAAAATACGAACAAGCTGTGTTTTTATCTATAACAGGCTGTTCAAATTGAAGGCTAACAGCTTCGGATCCCTTTAAATGAGTATACTGATCGTCGTTGGCAAACAAATTTTTTATTTCATTTGTCGAATCTGTTTTTTCCGCCTTTACAGGATTTAAGTACAAACTGCTTTGTATTTCGTTTTCAGAGAAATCAAGCGCTGCATAGTCTAAATCCCAAAAATGGTAGACAGTCTCCAATTTTATCTGTACGGTTTCTTCTTTAATATCGCCAAGATCAATTTCCATAATCATGTCCCGGGAAGCTGTATTTCCCACAAGTGAAAAATAATCTGTGTATTTCCAGTCTGTTCCATTTTTTATGTAAACCATTATTGGTAGAGCCTGGTCTTTTTGCCATTGCTCCGTCACTTTCGGATCTGCATTATCCAGTTTCTTTCTCCAGTTATAAATTCCTGCGCCAAACAGCCCGCTAAACTCGTTGTATATATAACCAGACCAGTTGCTGTTTTTCCCGTTTATAATTAATTTCGCTTTTTTAGTTGCGACCGGCTTTTTAAAAGTGAGTATTACATTGCTGAAATTATTATTAGCAGGGCGATTATTGAACTGGTAATAATTTTGATCAACCTTCAGCAGTGCATCATTTACATTTGAACCTTCATCTAAAACTGCTGCTATCGGACTTTCCGGTTTTTTAAAAGAAAGGATTTGCCCATGCCGGGTAACAAGTACTTTTGCATTTGTGCTATGGGTTACCTTCAACAACTGCATACTGTTTATAAATTGTTCTTCGTCGGGTACATTACCAATCGTAAGTTTAAGTACAGTATCCATTGGTTGTAAACTACCCAGGGGCATATAGTCGGTTCTTTCAAGCGAGGTATAAACTGCGCCACTATACATACCACCATTAAACTGATACTGGCCATTGTTATTGATATAAACCTGTGGGCAATTGCAGGCAACAGCAGTTGTTGCAGCAACTATCACAATTAGCCCTGCCACTGTTATCCCTATTATACTAAGTGTGTGATTGGTTTTGGTTGCACTTTCATTGAGCTCATACACATCTATTCGGTTAATGGAAGAAATAGGTAGTACAAGCTTGGTGGTTTTATATTTCATGTCATTTGTGTACAAATGCACTTCTGCGAAAACAATTTGTTTGTCAATTTGTTTTACCCGGTTCGGTTGATTTATTTTAGGATCAAGGTATTCCTGGTGATCTTTACTCAATGGGATAATGTCAGCTTCCAGTGCATCATTTTTTATCTTTATATTTTTTAACTCTACGATGCTGTCCTTAAAATGAAATATAAAAACTTTTTGCTCTAATTGCAATTTTTGCAACAGGTCGCTATCGGCTTTTGGTTTTGTATTAGTGTTAAAAAACGTGAGGAAACAACTGCTGATGGTAAATGATACAATAACAAGCAGCATGATTGTGACGGCTTTCTTTTTTTTACGCCAGATAAAATAAAGCGGCAAAAAGATTAGCGTTGAGGAACCTGATAAACGGGATGTAATTGAGCTCATGGCGAAAAGTTTTATTGATATGAGAGAAGTTTTTTGTTGATTATATGGAACCATAGCGGGGGAATAAATGCCAATACTATCATTCCCGAATAGCCGGTAGGGTGCTCTGGAGAATCACTTAAAGTTTTTAGATCTTCGTAACTATGGCTGGGGTGAATATGATGATCTGCATGGTTTTCTAATTGAAATATATTTAGCCCCTGCACATGGTTACCCGAATTCCAGGAGTGATGTGCAGCCATTTTTTCTATTCTCTCCGGTGCTGCTGTAGCCCTGCGCAGTAAGCCATAATGCTGAAGATAATTTACTACATGTAATAGCGACACCGCAATAAAACTAACGAGCAAAAAAAAGATAGTGGATTTATATCCTCCCATTAAATAGATCGATAAAAGAACAAAGCATTGCAGTAAAATAAATAATAGTATATGGTTGTTAAATCCAACAATTGCTTTCTTATGATGCTTCAATCTTTTTACTTCTATTTCCCATGCATTTAGGAAAGTTGATTTAATAGCTCTTGGTAAAAAAGTATAAAATGATTCTCCTGCTTTTGCAGTATGAGGGTCTTTTGCTGTACAGGCGTACACATGGTGACCCCACACATGCTCAATTCCATAGTGCATGTATAAGTTAGTTAGCAGTAAAATATAGCCTGCTGTTTTTTCTATTCTATTGTTCCGGTGAATAAATTCATGCGCCAGTGTAAAGCCAATTACGCCATTTATTATTCCAACAGAAAGTGCCAATCCAATAAATTCTATTTCGTTAAACTCACGGGTACTAATCATATATATTGCCCATATTGCTAAGCCTGCTACTACAGGTACATATAGCAGGGCTGTTAACCGGTATACAATAGCGGGATAAGTCTTATCTTGTTGATGGTGTTCAATATTGTCGGGCTTATGATGTAGAAAAATATTTAACACCGGATGAATGATGAAGCAGGCAGTTGGAATAATAAAATTGTACCAGCCGCCAAGCCAATATCCGAAAACGACCAAAATTGGCATTGACAATAATCTAATAAAGGGCCAGGGCGACATAACATTAATTTTTAGGTGAAATGAAATTATACACTCCGCAACCATTGATTTTCATGTGGGCAATAAGCATTGGTAAGTCATCGTAAAATGCTGAAAATAATTTTCTTTGGCAAAAGGGGCAACTGTGAACGTCCCCATCTGTATCTACATACAAATAGTCTTGCCCGGAACCGGCACAGCCAATACGCCGACTGTAATAGCCATGATATGTAACTGTGGGAAATGTATTATACCTGGTATCAAAATTTATTTTTTCATAAAAAGCTTCCAGTAATTGCCAATGATTTTTTTCAAGAGTTACAGCTTTACCGGCATAGTGACCAACCGCTTTTGGTTCCAGGATTTGAATGTGGGCAACACCGGAAGACTTTGCTATTTCTGCATACTTCATAAGGTTTTCTTCTGTAATAAAATCCCTGGTAGCACATAATGAAAAGGTAACAGCAAGCCCGCATTCCACAGCATATTGGCTTGCAAGCAATGCCCGTTTATACGCCCCCGGTTTTCCACGAAAAGCGTCATGCATTTTTTCGTCATGATCGTCCAGGCTTATGGTAATGCCTGTAAGCCCATGTTTTTTTAACAGCAAGGCTTTCTGTTTTGTAAGCTGGTAGCCGGTAGTATATATCCAAAAGTCAATTCCTTTAGGGGCATTCGCCAACAGGTAAATGATATCATCAAAACGATTCAATGGTTCACCTCCACTCAATTGTACCTGCGCCACTCCCAGTGAATAAAACTTTTTTACAATCAGCAATACATCTTCTTTAGTCAGTTGCTCAGGTTTATTAAGGTTATCCCACTCGCAGCAATGCTCGCATTTGAAACCACATTTTTTTGTAATGGCAAAAATTAATGTATGTAACGTGTTTGCCGGCGGCGTTGAAATTTTACCAAACAAATGGGCTATATAACGGTTAAATGCTTTAGATGGCCATCCGGGCGCATTATAGCCAATAAAATACCGGTCGTCCGCTTTTATATATTTATTTATAAAATGATTATTACGGTATTGATTGCGGAGCTGCCTTAGTGCTTTTGCTTTTTGAAGAACCATAGCTGGTTTTCTGAATAGCTTTATACCGATAAAAATAATATTAACCCAAATAAATGTCTTTATAATTTTTTGTTTAAAGCCAGTTACTGTTTTGGTAACACTGGCTTTAAAACCAATAGCGGCAAAGCCAGTTGGTTTAACAGCCTGTTTCTCAATTTTAATTAATGAAGGTGCTTCAGTTGTTGTGTTCATTTTAAAGTACATTTTAAGGGTTAAGTATTTTAATTTGTTAACCAAGGCTTTTTGAAAAAAATTTTTGATTTCTACTTACCCGGCTCTTTTGATAACTCTTTATTTGATAATAGGTATTGAATTGTCTTTTAAAAATGAATTTCATCACCATGTTTCCTTCAAATGATAGTGGATGCCGCCTATTGAGTAGCTTTAAAAATTTCATAATCTCACAGATAAACTTGAAACAATACTTGCTTTATAAACAACTCAATTTTTATCTGGCAACTGTATCTTTTCGCTATTATAAGAAAGCTCCATACTCTTTTTCTTATTTTTTGATGATACAATAAACAGCCTGATACTAATAGCAAAAGCAACCAGTCCTGTTATAAGAAAAAATGATCCACCTGGCGATTCGGCTGGCCCATCTAAAGCAGTTGGAACACCCAGGGCAGCAAAGCCGGTACTAACAACACCAACCCCCAAAAATATCCATGCACATGTTTTCTTACGCTTGCATCTCCGCAGATAATAATCTTTATTTATAGATTCATTTTGCGAAAATGCAGGCATGGCGAAAAGTAAAAACGCAATGGTTGCAAAACTCTTTTTCATAATTGGTTAGGTTAAGGTTACAGACGAGTGAAGCGAAACAAAAGCAGTTCTTTTGAATTTTTAGGAACTGCTTATTATATTAATTAGCTATTAACTTCCTTTTATTTTCAACAAGGATATCGACATTCCGGGAAACTTATTTTTTCGCTTTCCCGCTTAATAAATAACCCACCTTTATTCCGAAATAGTGACTTTTAATTTTGCCATCAT
>JBGSIG010000699.1:0-2550 GCA_041742655.1 Ferruginibacter sp.
TGGTTCAATATCTGTATTAGATAATAGCGCAATCATGTCTTTTGAAATATGTTCTAATTTTACAGTGACCGAACCTAAAATTTTTGACTCAGTGTCCATTGAATAAACAGAAAGCTTTTTTTCAATAACGGGTTTGCAGGTATCTTGGCTCTCTACGTCTATATAAATTTTATCTTTCATACCCGAGAGAATATCGTCAATAGTTATATTAAATCCGTCACTTCTAAAAAAATTTACAATTTTTTCAAGAGTATCAATTCTTGGGTTATTTACTCGTTTATCAGGGTCTTCATGCATTAATTTTATTAATATGGAATGTTGCATTGATAATGCTTTGGCGAGTTTGTAAATGGTAAATTCTGAATAATCCTTTTTGCCTTTCATATCTAAAAGTTTTTTCAAAGATATATGAATATTGTTATGAGTTTTAGCAATTTCCACATTTCACCTAAAAAATTTAAATAGTACTTGACTATGTTCTTTAAAGAACATAGTATGGTTTTTAAAGAACATGTTTTTATAAAAACATATGGCGGATATTAGCACTAATAACTTAATTTTGAAATTAACTTTTTTAAGCTAATTCAAGTTAGGGTGATTTAGATTAATTATTTAGGGAGAAAAAATTGGAATCGAATATACATAATGATTACCAAAGTGTCTATATCACTATTAGGATTGACGCCATGACCAAGAGTTATGCTCGAATCTGGTGTATGGAAAAATAAATTAGGTGGCGTATCCTGTTGATAGTTCGGCAAGAACATAATCAACAAAAGGAAACGCCATGAAGGATTGTAATCTGAAAGAGGTCGATACACCAGTTCAAAAAATCACTGATCCATTAACCGAATTATTAAGGAGTGGAGCTCGTGATTTAATTAGGCAAGCTGTTGAAGCGGAGCTAGGCGCAATGCTTTCTGAATATGCGGATTTAAAGTTAGTCGATGGTCGGCAGGCTGTGGTCAGAAATGGTTATTTGCCAGAAAGAACGATTCAAACGGGCATTGGTGATGTGGCAGTCAAAGTACCAAAAGTACGAGATCGCAGCGGTTCTGGCATTCATTTTCAAAGTCACTTGCTGCCGCCGTATTTGAGGCGCACAAAGAGCATTGAGGAGTTGATTCCCTGGCTTTATTTAAAAGGATTATCGACGGGAGATTATTCAGAAGCATTAGGTTCACTATTAGGTGAACATGCCAAGGGTTTATCTGCAAACACGGTATCTCGCCTAAAAAGTCAGTGGCTTGATGAGCATCAAAACTGGCAGCGTCAGGATTTAAGCCAAAAGCGTTATGTGTACTGGTGGGCTGATGGCATTTATAGCCAGGTTAGAATGGATGATCGCTTGTGTTTACTGGTTATTATTGGTGTTACGGAACACGGCCACAAAGAGCTGGTTGCAGTGAGTGATGGATATCGTGAGTCATCGGCAAGCTGGGAAGAGTTGCTCACGAGCTTACGGCAAAGAGGCCTTACGCACTCACCAAAACTGTCTGCTGGTGATGGTGCATTGGGCTTTTGGAATGCACTCTCTAAAGTTTACCCCGACTCGCGTCATCAACGCTGTTGGGTGCATAAGACTGCGAATATTGTTAATAAATTACCGAAATCTGTGCAACCCAAAGTGAAAGCATCACTGCATGAGATCTGGATGGCGTCAACTCGTAAGGATGCCTATAAAGCCTTTGACAACACGCTGGAATTATTCGGTGCCAAGTACCCAAAAGCCATGGAGTGCTTGAGTAAAGATAAAGAGGAGCTGCTCGCATTTTATGACTTTCCTGCAGAACACTGGATTCACATTCGAACAACAAATCCAATTGAATCAGCCTTTGCTACAGTGCGCTTACGTACAAAAAAATCGCGCAATTGTGGCTCAAGAGATAGCACGCTAGCAATGGTATTTAAGCTGATGGAATCCGCTCAGAAGCGATGGATAAAAATTAGAGGTTTTAACCTATTAACTCTTGTTGTTAATAACGTTAAATTTGAAGATGGGGTACAGGTTGTTGAGCAATCAGACAGGAAGGCCGCCTAATGCCATACACCAGATTTGACAATAACTCCATGACCAATAAATTACTTTCAGAATCAGCTATTAAGTCACACCGTAAAAAACTGCAAGAAGCTATGATTCGACTAGAGGATCACCTTATAAAATTTAGTTCAATATCAGAAAAAGGTGAAGCCATATTGAAAAAATAACCATCTATCTCCGAGTTGGATCATGCAAGAAAAAAGGGAAAGCATTTCGATTGACGAGGATATATGCATAACCCTTTTTAAAAATGTCAATGGTAAGTTTGATGTAGAGATATAGACGCCTAAAGCAACGCCGATACATCGATTAAAGATTTTTGAAAAAACAAAACTCAGGAAAATAAGGATTAAGCATGAAAGCAAATAAAAAAATTATTACTTTTAACAATACAGATGTTTTTATGAATTTAATCCATTTTTTTGATAAAGAAACAAATATTTATTTAGATTCAAATTTAGGTGATGAATCTGGTGAAAGCATCGCTAAGGTCTTATTTTATAGAGGTT
>JBGSIG010000700.1:0-5967 GCA_041742655.1 Ferruginibacter sp.
GTATGGGGCACCTCAATTGATGCTGCAGATATTTTCTGGAAAAATTTTTTTCGTCTTAAGGCATCTATGCCCGTTGTTATATTGGAAGAATCTCCCGGTAGTTTACTCATTAAATCCAACGTAAATAATCAACCATTTCAATGTTATGTTCGCAGTGCGCCCAGCAGCGATATTTTTGTTTTTCGGCAGATATTTGAACAGATGGAATATATGCCGCTTGTAAAGCTGATAAAAAATAACAATGACTACAACGCAATTAAATTAATTGTAGACGCCGGGGCTAATGTGGGTTATACGGGAGTTTTTTTAAAATTACTTTTTCCTGAGGCTTACCTGGTAGCCATTGAGCCAGACCAATCAAATGCTGAACAGATCAATTTAAATTATACTGCAAATAATATTACTGATGCTGAAATTATTTTAGCGGGCGTGTGGTCGCATGATTGTTTTCTAAAACTTAAAAAGGATAAGTCTGAAGGACAGGAATGGGGATTTTATGTAGAGGAAAGCTCAGTGCCAACAAGTCTTAGAGCTGTAGATATTTTAAATTTGCCCCAACTTGGCAATGACGGGGTAATTGATATTTTGAAAATTGATATTGAGGGAAGTGAAACCAAATTATTTGAAGACAGGGAAAAAGCCAGCAAGTTATTAAGCATCACAAAATACTTAGCCATTGAAATACATGATGATATTGCAGACCGGCAATATATACAAGAAGTATTACGTGAGAATAATTTTTTATGGTTTGAAGAAGGCGAACTTACAATAGCCTCCAATAAAAAGTTAATCTGATAATGAACTGAATTGTTGAAAACGAAAATTGATATTTTGTTGTAGCTATGGTAAGAATGATTTATAAAAGCGGGAATAAGCAAACAGAATTTATTCGCTTAGCCATTTTGTTACCAACAGCATTGAACACGGATAACATTTGAACAATCCGGAGTTTGACAAATCCACTCCTTTTGTTACACGTGCAAGCTTTTCAGCTAAGTTTAATAATATAATATTTGATAAGTTTTAAAGCTTTGATGTAATTAAAATTCACTTCAGTGAAAACAGAACCGCAAGGTACTGAAGCCAATTAAGTGATGATTTTACAGGCGCTTTTAATCGGCGGCTCTCAATCAGGTGTCACATTAGGCAAGCTATGAAATGAAAGAATACCTTTGTCAACATTTCATTTTAATAATAAAACACCAAATTAAAAATAATTTGATGAATAATATTTCGGTAATTATTATTGCAAAAAATGAAGCAGAGAATATTGTTAGTTGTATAAAAAGTGCCATGCAAATCAGCGATGATATCATTGTTGCGGATAGTGGCAGTGATGACAATACTGTCGCACTTGTTATAGATGCAGGTGCTAAGTTGGTAGCCGTAGAATGGAAAGGCTATGGGCAAACCCGGAACGAGGCAGCCGAAATTGCGGCCAACGATTGGATTTTGGCATTGGATGCAGATGAAAGAATTACGCCTGAATTATCAATCGTTATCAAAGATTTATCTTTTCAAAATACAAAATCGTTACTTGGTTTTAAACGAGTAAATTTTTTGGCATCAAAAAAAATACGTTTTGGAGAATGGGGCAGAGATAAAGTGTATCGCCTGTATAATAAACAGGAAGCCCGCTGGAACAAACTATTAGTGCATGAAACTATTACGGGAAAAGATCTCTCTAAAAAGCTTATCGATGGTGAACTATTGCACTATACTATGAAAGATCTTTCTGAATATTATTCCAAAACCATTTTATACGCTCAATTAAGCGCAGAAAAATATGCAGCCCAGGGCAAAAAGTCATCTTTTATCAAAAGATTTATTTCTCCCATTTTTAGTTTTGTGCAAAATTATATTTTCCGTCTTGGGTTTTTAGATGGCAGGGAGGGCTTTCTTATCGCATATACCACTTCCCGGTATGTATTTTTAAAGTATCAATTTTTAAAACAATTGCTTCAATCAAGAAGTTAAATTTATCGGATAGTGCGGTAATTTTTAAAAGTAAAAAGCCGCACCCCTGTCAGCTTTTCTATAAAGTATAATAGCCTGTTTTTAAATTTTAATCTCTTTTGAGTGATATCAAGTTTTACATCCCAGTTTTTTTCTTGTATACGTTTCTTCATTACTAAAGGATGTGTGCCGGTAAATTTTTTTAAAGAATCAAATTCATTAAAATCATACAAATCGCTTCTGTTTACAAAATCCGAAAGTTCTGCATCATCATTTGTATAATACCGGGATATATTATTTTGTTTAGCTTTCATTTGCTGCGGGCTTTTAACCCATCCATAATGATATACTTCGGCATCAACTAATACTACATCTAATTTTTTCTTGCCAATTCTAAATCCCTGGGCATCTCTGAATGATGTTATCCGCTTGTCATTCTTTATCATTCTCACTTCATAATTGTACCATTTTCTACTGTCGCCCACATAATCGTATGTTGCATAAAAATGAAGGTATTTAAAAAGTAAACCCTGCACTTTATCATTTGTTACATTCTTTTTTGCAGCGTTCAGTATGGCAGAATGATATTTTTCATGTATCACTTCATCGGCCTGAATGTAAAATATCCAATCGGTATCGGCAGATACATGGGAAATCGCTTTATCGGTTTCAACTGCGTAAACTTTACCGCCTTCCCGCAAGGTCATATCCCAATGTGAATATATAATTTTCATTTTTTCAGATTCAATACTTTTTATCAGTTTTTCAGTATCATCTTCACCCTTGTCTATACTCACAATCATTTCATCAACCATAGGTAAAATAGAATTTATGGCTTCTACTATTGGGTAATCATTTTTTACGGCATTCTTTATAATGGTAACGCCCGTTATTTTCATATCGATCATTTTGAAAACAAAGAACCGAAATTATTCTGACAGAACACAGGTTGAAAAAAACAAAGAATATAGGGCGGCAATAATTATTGGGTAAGTTAGATAATAGATTTCCTTTACCATGCAAACTGCAATCTTGTCATTTTCGCCGAACTTGTACGATATTTGACACATCGATACATTTCAATACATTCTTACTTATCAACTTAACAAATGAAAATATTACTCACTTATTTAAAACCATATAAATGGCTGATTGCCTTAGCGCTTTTGCTGGCCACCATCAACCAGGTATTTTCCATGCTGGACCCTTACTTTTTTGGGAAATTAATAGACGGATTTGCTGCTCATCCAAAGCAAACTGGTTATTACGATAAATTAAAAAATTTTCATGCAACCGGCATCAGAACACAAAGCGAGTTTGTATGGGGCGTATTGGGAATATTGGGTATTTTAATTAGTGTTGCTATGATTTCGAGGATTGCCAAAGCTTTCCAGGACTATTTTGGTAATGTAATTGTTCAAAAATTTGGTGCTAAAATATTTACTGACGGCCTTCAACATTCCATGAAACTTCCCTACCAGGAATTTGAAGACCAGCGAAGTGGTGAAACTTTATCTATCCTCACCAAAGTAAGATTAGATACCGAAAAATTTATTATTTCATTTATCAATGTTCTTTTTGGAATGCTTGTAGGCATTGTGTTTGTATCTATTTATGCTGCAAGGTTACATTGGTCAATCATGCCCATTTACCTGGGTGGTATGCTTATATTGGCACTTCTAACAAGTTTGCTGAGCAGGAAAATAAAAGTAATTCAAAAAAATATTGTAAAAGAAACAACAGTGCTGGCGGGCAGTACTACCGAGTCGTTAAGAAATATTGAACTGGTTAAAAGCCTTGGGCTCACCAACCAGGAGATAGGCAGGTTGAATAAAAACACTTATAAAATTCTTGACCTGGAATTGCGGAAAGTAAAAAGTATCCGCACGTTGAGTTTTATACAGGGAACTTTTGTAAACTTTCTTCGCCAGTTGATTATGTTTACCTTATTGTGGCTGGTTTTCCAGGATAAATTAACTGCCGGCGAAGTGATAACATTAACTTTTTATTCCTTTTTTATTTTTGGCCCTTTGCAGGAAATTGGTAATATCATTCTTTCGTACAGGGAAGCAGAAGCGTCGCTCTTTAATTTTCACAACCTGATGAATAAGGCACCTGAGCCTACAGCAGTTAACCCTAAGCCATTAGGCAAAATAAATGATCTGGCTTTTAAAAGTGTAAGTTATAAGCACAGTACCGCCAGCCATAAAGCAATCGATCAAATTGCCTTTAAGGTAAAACTGGGTGAAACCATTGCTTTTGTAGGACCAAGTGGCAGCGGTAAATCTACGTTGATGAAATTATTAGTAGGCCTTTACCGCCCGTTGGAAGGGAAGATAGAATACAACGGACTTGATGAAACAGAAATTAATTTTGATGACTTGCGTAAACAAATTGGATTTGTTACGCAAGACACGAATTTGTTTAGCGGTACTATAAAAGAAAATCTGCTTTTTGTAAACCCTGCAGCAACAGAGGAAGAACTGAATGATGTGCTGGAAAAAGCAAGTTGTACCAATTTAGTGCTTCGTGCCGAAAAAGGTTTGGATACTATGATTGGTGAAGGTGGCCTTAAATTAAGTGGTGGCGAAAAACAACGCTTATCAATTGCACGAGCCTTACTAAGAAAACCTCAATTATTAATTTTTGATGAAGCAACCTCTGCTTTAGATTCTTTAACCGAAGAAGAGATTACCAATACCATTAAAGAAATATCTTCTGATAGGGATCAGATTTGCATCTTGATTGCTCATCGCTTAAGCACCATTATGCATGCTGACAGAATTTATGTTTTGGAAAAAGGAGATGTGATAGAAACAGGTACACATGAAAAATTGCTGGAAGAAAAAGGATTGTATTATGCCATGTGGCGGCAGCAAATAGGAGAAAGAAAAAAGATGCAACTGGCATAAAATTCTGATAGTTGATTTTTTAAAAATGCTGCTTTTATGGGTGATGTAACTGTATTTTCATTTGTATCCCCGGTTAATTACTAACAACACCTGACTCGTAATTTTTTGGCTAACTTTGCCGACATGGAAGCTGAAAAAAAGCCAAAGCCTAATTATTTATGGAGTATCCTCACTATGCGTTGCCCCAGGTGTCGTCGTGGCCCGATGTTTAAAAATGACAATGCCTTCAAAAAAATAAAACTTTCTTACATACTAGATATGCCTGAAACCTGTGCCGAATGTGGTCAGCGTTACGACCTGGAGCAGGGCTTTTGGTATGGTACCGGGTATGTAAGTTATGCACTGGCCGTAGCGTTTTCTGTTGCTACCTTTATCGCATGGCTGGTATTTTTTGGTGTGTCAACCGAAGATAACCGGGTTTTTTACTGGCTGGGGTTAAATGGGTTGCTGCTTTTATTGTTGCAGCCATGGTTAATGCGTTTGAGCCGTGTGATTTATTTGTATTTTTTTGTTAGCTATGATGAGCATTACCAACAGACGAAACCTGTAGAATTTGACCACAAAAATTAGCGATGGAAGGTTGAATTTTATACCCCCTTAATGATGAAAACTTCTCAAGAACCTAATGCTAATTGGTTCCGCATTGCTAACCATGCAACCAAAAATGTACACTTTATCAAACCGCCTGTATTGAAATTATTGTCGTTTTTTATTCAGTCAAATGTATTTATCTCACTGGCGGCGGTAGCCCTTACTTTTGAAACGCAGCTTCAGTTGGGAATGAAGCCTCATTTTCATCCTTATATATTCCTGATATTTTTTGCCACCTTGTTTGACTACAACTTACACCGGTTAATTACCATTATTACTAACAAAGAAGCACTCAATTCAGAAAAACATGATTGGGTTAAAAAAAACCTAGCGTTATTTTGTGGGATGGTAACTGTTTCCATTATTGGGTTTTCATGGGCCTTAGTGATGGCTGACAAAGAGGTGCTATTAACACTTGCCCCGCTTGGCTTGGTTACTATTTTTTACACTATCCCTGTTTTTAAAACTCATAAAAGTATTTTCAGGCTGCGTGAAATTCCCTTTTTAA
>JBGSIG010000701.1:0-6762 GCA_041742655.1 Ferruginibacter sp.
ATCAGCGACCAAAAGAATGGCAGAAGGAGCAGGTCAATTTACTGGACGATGTGGCATTTATTAATATTTTACAGGCTTGCATGGGCAAATTACCAGACAACTGGATGGCTGCAATACAATTAAAATATCTTGAAGAAAAAAAAGGAGAGTTGATATGTCAGGAATTGGGAATTGCTCCTACTAATTTCTGGCAGATACTACACAGGGCAAAATTACAATTAAGGAAATGTTTAGAATTAAACTGGTTCAAAAAATAGTATGATGAAAAAGCTAATGAATTACCTGGTGCTGTCATGCAGAAGGGCGACAGAACTGATAGAAAAGAGGGCATTGGTAAGGCTTACCTTCAAAGAGAAGGTACAGTTAGGAATGCATAAGAGCATGTGCGATGCATGTACTGAATACGAAAAACAAAGCAGGAAAATAGATGAATTGCTGCACAAACACATCCATGATGCCAGCATTGACAATTCGGCAATCCTCAATAATGAGCCTCTCAAACAAAAGATTATTAATAACATCCCCAACAATTGAAACACGAGTTTGTCATTGTCACACCTTCAAAAATAGTAAACCAGGATTTTACCGGATATATGGAACGTTCTGAAAAATATCACCGGGCAAAAAATTAGGACATTACCACAATGAATAATTCAGCAGTAAATAATGTAAGAAATTTATTCCCAAATCTGTTACCTGTCCGCATTGTGGCTTTTCCAAAGAAGAAATAATGCCATCAAATGCGTGTCAATATTTCTATCAATGTAAAAAATGTGCAGCAGTCATTAAGGCCCAGCCGGGCGACTGCTTTGTTTTTAGCAGTTATGGGACAGTAAAGTGCCCTCCATTACAAAAATAAAATAGTTGCTGCTAAAATATACTGCGTCACAGTATTTACTTCCCTTTTAAAAAAAATATTTGTTTAGCTGTCAGGTTGTATGATTTGTTACAACTGTTCATTTGTAAATCATTTAATAAATTAAAAAAAACAAAAAATGAAAAAATTATTCAGTTTTAAAACCGCAATTACATTTATCGCAATGGCCCTTTTCAGCTTCCAACAAGCTAGTGCACAAAATTTAGTTACCGTAAAATCTGTAAAGAGTTATGAGGCTACCGTGGATGGTATTAAGAAGGGTGTGGCTGGCGCAGGCATGATGGTATTGGCAGAAATCAACCACGGCAAAATTCTTTCCATGACAGGCCTTTCACTTAATAGCGACGCACTTTTTATCGGGAACCCCAATGTAGGCAAGGAAGCTTTCACAGATAATAAAGCTGTGGGCTTAGCCATTCCAATCAGGGTTAATGTGTACGAAGAAAATGGTACTACCTACATCAATTACTTTACGCCATCCAGCGAATTAGGAAATTTTAAAGGTGACAAGATTAAAATGATTGGCCAGGAAATGGATAAGAAAATGGCGATGCTTACCGGCATGTTTGCTAAGTAAAATATGCATGTTTAGGATGGACTTTCTAATAGTCCATCCTTTCATTTTTAAATTCTTCAATCATGACTCTTCAATTTAAAAAAATACTGATAACCCTTTTATTGCTTGCTTTGGCTGGTATATCCCCTAATCTTTTCCCGGCGGCCCAGGCAGGATTGGCAACCTTTCCATCTCTTATTAAACAATTTCTTTTTCCGTCTGCCGGGTTGCTTTTGTTAGCAATGATTTTATTGCGAATGTCAAATTATAAGGACATAAGCCGCCTTGCCCTCAACGGAATGTTGGCAGGATTGATTGCCACTGTTGCATTGGAAATATTCAGGGAAGCTGGCTTTAGGTTGGGGTGGATGCCTGGAGATTTACCAAGATTAATGGGTGTTATTATGCTTGAACAGTTCGCCACCGGGCCTGACCTAAAATCTGACCTGGCAGGCTGGGCCTATCATTTTTGGAATGGAGGTATGTTCGGATTGATATTCAGTTTGCTCATAGGAAAATGTAAATTATGGCAAGGCGTACTTTATGGTCTATTGATCGGTGTTGGATTTATGCTCAGCCCGGTTGTAAAATCATTAGGCATTGGATTTTTTGGAGTAGATTTTAAAGACGGGTATCAGTTCGCATTAACGGTTACAGTTGCTCATGCAGCATTTGGTTTAGCTTTATCTTTTTTATTAATAAAGTGGAACAAAGGAATACAAAACATTTGGCTAAGATGGAAAAACAGCGTTTAATAACTAATCAATTTTCAATCTAAAGCCGTTGTGCACCGGCTTTAGAAAGTAAAAAGACAATTTTAATATTTTAAAACAAATACAATGACAACTAAAATTCAACAATCAGTAATTGCCGGCATTGCTGGCACAATTGCTATGACGGCGCTTATGATGATTGCTCCCATGATGGGTATGCCAAAAATGAGCCCGCCGGCAATGCTTTCCATGATGATGGGCTTTCCAATTATTGTGGGATGGTTCATGCACTTTATGATAGGAATAATTTTCGCAATGGTATATGTATTTCTTTTTATTAAAATAGTAGGAAAAATTAGCAGTAATGTATTAAGAGGCGCAATCTTCGGAATAGCAGTATTCATTTTCGCTCAAATTATGATGGCTATAATGCCGGTACCCAAAATGGAAGGCTCAGTGTTGGCGTTACTGATAGGGAGCCTTATGGGGCATATAATTTATGGTATTGTTGTTGGGGTAATTGTTAAAGATCAGGCTGCACCCAAAACAATGAGATAAAGTGAATGTTAATGCCAAGGGCATTATTAACTTTAGCACAAAAAATAAAATATATGGAAACATACTACAATCCCGCCGATTTAAAAAAGTTTGGCAATGTATCGGACTTTCAGAAAAATCTTGGCGAAAAATTTTTTACCTATTATGGTGAAGTTTTTAAAGACAGTGAATTAACTGCTCGTGAAAAATCATTGATTGCCTTAGCAGTTGCCCATGCAGTGCAATGCCCCTACTGCATTGATGCGTATAGCAGCGATGCATTTGAAAAAGGCTGGAGCGAAGCCCAGATGATGGAAGCAGTGCATGTAGCCTGCGCCATTCGTGGTGGTGCATCACTGGTGCATGGCGTACAGATGATGAATAAAGTAAAAGAAGTAGCAATGTAAAGCCCCCTCTGGAACTTCGTTCCTTCCTCTTTAAGGGAACCCCGAAGGGGGAGGAAACCGGGAGATTATGCAGGATGGTCTTATTAAAAGACTTACTATAAAAATAAACCTCTTTCAAAGTGAGGAAATGTAATTATGAAGTCATTATTAGCAGAACATAATAAACTGGCAACAGCCGGTGAGCAAATAGAAATACTGGAGCGTGGACAATTCGGTGATTATAGTTTAATGCCTTTTCAACAAAAGCTGGAAGAGAGCGGGCTGTATCCTTTATGGCCAACCGGCGTACAAATCTTCCAGGTAAATATGGGCAAGATGTGCAACCAGGTGTGCAAGCACTGCCATGTGGATGCAGGCCCCGACCGTAAAGAGATCATGACTAAAGAGACCATGCAACAATGTTTGGAGGCATTAAAAAATAATCCATCATTAAAAACAGTTGACCTTACCGGCGGTGCACCGGAAATGAATCCAAACTTCTGGTGGTTTGCAGAAGAAATTAAAAAACTGGACAGGCATATCATCGTACGCTGCAATCTCACCATTATTTTGGCCAATAAAAAATATCATACCCTGTCGCAGTTTTTTAAACACCATAATATTGAAGTAGTTTCTTCACTTCCTTTTTATACGCAAGACAGAACTGACAGGCAACGGGGCGATGGCGTATTTGAAGACAGTATAAAAGCTCTTCAGATGCTAAATGAAGTTGGATATGGAAGAGAAAAATCCGGTTTAATTTTAAATCTTGTTTATAATCCGGCCGGTGCATTTTTGCCGCCATCACAGGAATCATTGGAAAAGGAATTTAAGAAGGCACTAATGGATAAATACAGTATTGAGTTCAATAATTTATTTGCTATTACCAATCTTCCTATCAGCCGCTTTTTGGATTACCTGTTACAAACCGGTAATTATGAAAAATATATGGAAAAGCTGGTTAATGCTTATAATCCGGTAGCTGCTGAAAATGTAATGTGCCGCAATACCATTTCAATTGGATGGGATGGTTATTTATACGATTGTGACTTTAACCAGATGCTGGAATTAAAACTCGCCTGTGCTTCCAATCATATTTCACAATTAAGCATAGAAACACTTAATAACAGGAATATTATTATCGGGCAACATTGTTATGGCTGCACTGCAGGTGCCGGTTCAAGCTGTGGTGGGGCAGTTACTTAAAATTATTAACCATGACCTATTTAGAAACAACCAGAAATGTATATAAAGAAGCTGCAGAAAAACCCAATGTAGGTTTATGCTGTACAACAACACCAATATGGCAATTGCCCGGTTTGGATATGCCCTTAATAATGCAACAAATGAATTACGGATGTGGTAGCACAGTAAACCCAAGAGATTTGGTGAACAATCCTAAAATATTATATGTTGGTGTAGGCGGCGGTATGGAACTGCTGCAGTTTGCATATTTCAGCAGGCAAAACAATGGCGTAATTGGCGTAGATGTAGTGGACGAGATGCTGGATGCAAGCAAAAGGAATTTTACTGAAGCCGAAAAATTAAATCCATGGTTTAAAAAAGAGTTTGTTGATTTAAGAAAAGGAGATGCGTTAAACTTACCTGTGGATGATAACAGTATTGATTGTGCAGCACAAAACTGTTTGTTTAATATTTTCAAACAAGAAGAATTAAAACAGGCTTTGACAGAAATGTACCGTGTATTAAAACCACGGGGACGATTGGTAATGAGCGACCCGATATGTGAAACTGAAATGCCTGAAGCATTGAGAGAAGATGAAAAGTTAAGGGCTTTATGCTTCAGCGGTTCCCTGTCTTTGAAGGAATACATTAAAATGATTACCGATGTTGGATTTGGTACAGTCGAAATAAGAGCAAAACGTCCATACAGGATTTTAGACCCAGTAAATTATGCAACCAATAAATTGATTTATATAGAAAGTGTGGAAGTATGTGCCATTAAAGATCCGATGCCTGCCGATGGGCCATGTGTGTTTACCGGCAAAACTGCAATATACTATGGATCAGATGAAATGTTTGATGATGAAAAAGGACATTTGTTGTTGCCAAATCAACCATTAGCTGTTTGTGATAAAACAGCAGGAGCATTAAAGCATTTAAACAGGAATAATATTTTTATTTCAGAAAGCACCTGGTTTTATGATGGTGGCGGATGCTGTTAAATTTACAAAAATGAGTGAACTGGGAAAAACAAAAGAATATTTGATAGCAAAAGGTATTGGCAATGCTGATGCCGGCATTGTATTGGGAACAGGCTTACATCAATTTATAAACCTGATTGAAGTAACCCATACAATTCCTTATTCAGAAATACCCAACTTCCCTGTATCTACCGTTGAATTTCATGAAGGCAATCTCATTTACGGAAATATTGGAGATAAAAAAGTGCTGGTAATGCAGGGACGCTTTCATGCATATGAAGGTTATACCATGCAGCAGATAGTTTTTCCAATTAGGGTAATGAAGCTGTTGGGTATAAAATCCTTATTACTGTCGAACGCTGCCGGTGGCATCAACCTTAATTTTAAAAAAGGAGATTTAGTATTGATTGATGACCATATCAATTTACAATCGGGTAATCCATTAACGGGAAAAAACTTTAACGAATTGGGAGGTCGGTTTCCTGATATGAGTGAACCATATAACAGAAGTCTTTCTGGAAATTTAAAGGAGAGTGCAATTGGATTGGATGTAGAATTAAAACAGGGAGTTTATGCAGCAGTAAATGGCCCCAATCTTGAAACCAGGGCGGAGTACAGGTATCTAAAAACGATTGGCGCAGACCTCGTTGGCATGTCAACGGTACCGGAAGTAATTGCAGCCAATCACATGCAATTGCCCTGTGCTGCCATATCAGTGATTACCGATGAGTGTGACCCTGATCATTTAAAGCCTGTAAATATTTCGGAGATTATAGAAGTTGCCGGCAAGGCAGATAAAAAGCTATCACAATTGTTTTATGAAACTATAAAAACATTGGTATGAAAAATTATGATGTGGTTGTAATTGGGGCAGGTTCCGGCGGTTTGGTTGCTGCAACCACAGCAAAAAGAAAAGGATTAACGGTGGCGTTACTGGAAAAAAATAAAATTGGCGGCGAATGTACACACAGCGGCTGCATACCCAGCAAAGCATTACTGCATAGTGCAAAAATGATGGAGGCTACAAAACATCTTAAAGATGATTACGGATTGGATGGATTGGAGATTTCAGGAAAACCGGATTTTGCTTCCGTGATGGAACATGTTGATAGCATCGTTCAGGGTATATATAAGAGTGAAACACCGGAGGTTTTTGAGCAGCAGGGAATAGATGTTTTTGTGAATAAAACCGGGGCAAAATTCATTAATGAACATACCGTGGAAATTGGTACGAAAGTTCTTCAATTCAAATATGCGGTAATCTGTACCGGATCTTCTCCGAGAAAATTAACACTAGAAGGTAGTGAGCAAATACCATTTCTTGATAATGAAACTTTTTGGGCTTTACGCAAATTACCTGAATCAATAATATTCATTGGAGGAGGAATCATTTCCGCCGAACTCGGCCAGGCGCTTACCCGTTTGGGAAGCAAGGTTACCATCATAGACCGCAATCCGGCAATATTAAAACCGGTTGATGATGATGCAAGAGAAATCATTGTGGATATTTTTAAAAAAGAAGGCATCC
>JBGSIG010000702.1:0-1504 GCA_041742655.1 Ferruginibacter sp.
GCAAATCATCTACCAAAAGATATTATCGTAACAATTGGCTGACGTTTGAACCATTTCAAAACCTTGATGATGATACGGTATTTGTGCAAAACGTTTCGATTAAGATTATTAAGGCAACCAATGATAGCTTTAGAGTAACCATGATAAAAATGGCAAACGGAAATAGCAGGCGTGCTGCTGATACATTGGCACGTTTGATAAATTTTAACGCAGTACAAAAAGATTCTTTATTACAATTAGATAAAGGCATAGCAATAACAAAGGATAATAAATTCCGCAATCAACGAATAATTATTACAGTGTATGTACCGGTTGCCAAACAAATAAGAATTGATAACAGCGTGGGCTGGGGACATAATATCCGCTTTAATGGTCCGTGGAATAACAATGATTTTGACATTGATATTGAAAATGAAGAAAGAGGATGGGACGAGAACGTGACGTACGTAATGCGGGAAAATGGCCTGTATACCTTAAGCGGAAAACCTGCTGATGAATGGAAAAATGGCAATAATAATAAAACGAATGACGACTCTGAAGAAAACGGTGATTCTATACAAATGAACAATGCCGTTGATGGATATCGCTACAATGGAAGTGCTCAAAAAATTGATTCTCTAAAAGTTGATTTGAAAAAAGTGCAGCAACTATACAAAGACTCTTTATTAAAAGAACAGAACGAGATCAAAAAAAAGCAGGAAGAAAATAAAAAGAAACTAGAGAATCTGAATGTTACTAAAGCAGAGCCTGACACAACAGTCGATGCCCTTTTACAATCTTACAGTCCCGTAGCAAGCATTGGCTTAATATAGTTTCAATAGTTGAGTTGAAGTGAAACAAACAAGAAGTCCCGCCGAAATTGGCGGGATTTTTTGCGCCCTCGTGTTTAATGGAATCCGATAGCCGGCTATTCCGCGGGCCTTCTTTTATACCAATGTGATTTTTAAAACATGTCAATGATTTAAAAATCTTACTGTGGTTTATACCGGTCTCTGCCGAAACCGCGATATGTTATCAAACAAAATGGTACAATAAAGAGAAGCCGATAATAGACTATATTGTTTATCAAATCGGCATTATTTCCCTTTTTAATTCATCGATGAAAATGTTTAATAAACTTATTTTTAAAATATGGGTTTAAACTATTTTTGCGTCACACACTTTCTATACAACTATTTAAAACAATACAATGAAGAATACGCCTTTTACCGAAAAGCATATTGCACTGGGTGCAAAAATGGCTGAATTTGCAGGATATAATATGCCTATTAGTTATAGTGGCATAAACGATGAACATGCTGCTGTGCGTAATAACGCAGGTGTATTTGATGTAAGCCACATGGGCGAGTTTATTTTAAAAGGAGAAAATGCATTGGAACTTATTCAACGGGTTACCAGCAACGATGCGGCAAAGCTAGTCAATGGTAAAGCGCAATACAGTTGCCTGCCTAATAACGAAGGTGGCATTGTAGATGACCTGTTAGTGTATTGCCTGGAAGAAAAC
>JBGSIG010000703.1:0-11887 GCA_041742655.1 Ferruginibacter sp.
CGACCTGGTAATAGCAGAAAATGCGCAACGCGGCAAAGATGAAAAAAAACTGTATGTATTGTACGATCAGATATACTGGACACTTACCTATGGAGATACACAACATTACAACCCGGTTTCTTTAAGGCCTCAAATGAAAGAGTATACCATTTTTATTGATGGAATAAGTAAAGCATTTGCCGCCACAGGCGTAAGGGTTGGCTGGGCATTGGGGCCTGCAACATTAATCAGTAAAATGAAGGCCATTAACAGTCATGTAGGTGCCTGGGCGCCCATGGCAGAGCAAAAAGCCACAGCAAAATATTTATCGCAGGCAGGCGAAGTTGATAATTATCTTACAAATTTTAAAGGAGAAATTGAAGAGCGGCTGCAAAGAATATACGAAGGCTTCCAATTACTTAAATCAAACGGATATTCTGTAGATGCGATACCACCACAGGCGGCAATTTATCTAACCATACAAATTGATCTTGTTGGCAAAACTACACAGGCAGGTAAAAAACTGGATGACCAGTCTATGGTAACTGACTATTTATTAAACGAGGCGAAATTGGCAATAGTGCCTTTTTCTGCGTTCGGGGCATCTGCAAAAAGTACCTGGTACCGGTTAAGTATTGGAACCTGTAAAAAGGACGAAATAGACGAAATGCTTGAAAAGCTAAAAGCCTCAATGGATAAACTTACCAGCTAAAATAGCGAAGCTTAGTTTTTACAATTCAAAAAAACAAAAGGTTTTAACTCTTGTAATTGAATTGTTTTACGGAGAATAATCTGTTTGTTAATTACTTTATATTTATTCAAATCAATTATTTCGTGAGCAGTAACTAAATTATCCAAACGTTCAACGGCAAACAAAAGTTCGTGTAATAACTCTACTTCGTTTTCCATGGCCTGGGGGCTCATTAATTCTTGATTAAATAAAACAAGCAAATCGCGGTTTATTTTGTTCATTGATATTTAGACTTATAGGTTTAACTATTTTATCTAGTATCCGATCATTCCTTTTTTACTTGGGCAACTACAACTACTTTTTTTAGAGGCAGAGCAACCGGAAATAGCAAATACTGTTACTAAAGTAAGTAAAAAACCTAATTTGGTTAAACTTTTCATATTAATAATTTATAAAAGTAAACTTATTTTATAGATATTTATTGTATTTTTTTGACAATTAATAATGAATTTAACACTTTGCCAAAACCTTTTAAGCTTCTAATAGCGCCGCTGGACTGGGGTCTTGGCCATGCGACACGGATTATTCCACTGATAAAGTGTTTATTAGCTGAAAGTTGCGAAGTAATTATTGCTGCAGGGGGTGAAATTGGCCAATTGTTGCAAAAAGAGTTCCCAGAATTAACATTTTTGCCATTAAAAGGGTATAAGATCAAGTACACAAATCAAAAAAAATGGCTTCCCTTAAAGATTACTTTGCAATCTCCGGGCATATTGTTTTCAATAATTAGGGAACACCAATGGCTAAAGAAAGTTGTAAAAAAGTACGCAATTAACGCAGTGATATCCGACAATCGATTCGGATTATATCATTCACACATTCCATCAGTTTATATAACCCACCAGGTATTAATCAAAACGGGTAATAAATTTACAGGGAATATTGCTACCAAACTGCATTGTTGGTTTATAAAAAAATATACAAAATGCTGGGTACCCGATTTTGAAGGACCAAACAATATTGCCGGTGAATTATCTCATCCGCCGAAAGTCCCCAATAATATTGAATACATAGGATGTTTGTCAAGGTTTGAAAAAACTGCAAACTCTGAAAACAAATACGAGGTATTGATTTTACTATCCGGCCCGGAGCCGCAGCGGACTATTTTTGAAAATTTATTGTTGGCGCAGTTAAGTAAATATAGCGGAGAAGTCTTATTTGTAAGAGGCATGCCGGGTGCGTCTAAAAATTCAATTATTCAACATGCAACCGACACTAATATTCGGATAGAAAATCATCTCGGCGCTGCGGAACTCAGCTTTGCCATTCAGCATGCAAAAATGGTTATTTGTAGATCTGGGTATACTACTGTAATGGATTTAATAAAATTGCAAAAAAAGGCAATCATGGTGCCCACACCAGGCCAACCGGAACAGGAATACCTGGCAGAATATTTATACCAGCGGGAATTATTTTATAGCATAAAACAAGAAGATTTTTCGTTAGAAAGGGATTTGGAAAAGGCGTCTAATTTCTCTTTTCTAACTAGAAAGTATGAAATGGAACAATACCAAAAAGTCGTCCACCAATTTGTTGAAGGCTTAGCAAAAAGTAATTAGAATCATTCTGCCTTCGGGTAGTCAAAAAATAACAATTCCTTTTTTGCTTTTGCAAAATCTTTCCATTTTGCAATATCTGTTTTCACGGCAAATATGCCACAGGTAGGCACATTGTCGATAGTAAAATCATCTACAAGTTGGTTAGCAAAGTCGGTAATGCCGGGGTTGTGCGAAAAGATAGCGACACTGTCAACATCATCGCCAAGCTGCTCAACTACTTCAAAGAAATTGTTTGAATCAGCATGGTACAACGCAGATATAAAAGTAATATCCGCTTTGCTTTTCTTATAGGCAGCGCAAAAAAACTCTGCCGTTTTTTTCGCTCTCTTGGCCGGGCTTGAAACAAAAGAATCAATCTTTATTTTTTTGGCCAACAGACGCTGTGCCATTATTGGGGCATCCTTTTTTCCCCGGTCATTGAGCGTTCTATCGAAATCATTAAGGCCTATAACATCCCAACTGCTTTTTGCATGGCGTACAATCAGTAATGTTTTCATGATTGACTATATTAAAATTGAAGACTGTTTGCTATTATTATTTATTAACGGGCTACACTTACTTTTTTAAGTAATAAGCATTGTTATATTTGGACACAAAGGTATGTTATATCTGGAATGTATTTTATTGAAGTATGCGGGCCTGGTTCAAAAAGAAAGACAATTTTGCTTACAAAAAGGACAATAAATATTGCTTAATCTATTTTCAAAAATGGCACAAACAAATTGTGATACTTTCAAGTTAAATTAAGCGCTATAAAAATAATTGTTCTGCAATAGCCACGCTTTCAGGTTTGCCGACATCTACCAATTTATCTCCTGTATGATCATAGCCATAAATAGGGTAGTTAGCTGCCAGGCTAAGGTAAGTATCAACCAAAGAGAATTTTCCTCTTTGTGGTATTAAATCAAAAATGGTTGGCTCAAATACTACCACACAACTGTATGCCATGGGTTTTAAGTCGGTTTTTTCAATAGAAATCCGCTCCTCTCCTGTGTTGCTGTTTGCCCAGCCGCACAGGCGGTTATCATCATCAAATAAAAAATTGCGGGATGACTTTCTATTAGTGATTCCAAATGAAATCAAGGCCTTTTTAGTTTTATGAAAATCGATAAGATGGCCGATATGTAAATCCGTTAAAAAATCGGCGTTCAATGTTATAAATGGTTTATCTCCCTTCAACAAATCCTTTGCTTTTAGCAGCCCGCCCCCGGTTTCCAGTACTTCGGCCGTTTCATCACTCACCATTATATTACTGCCCCATCCTTTATTTTCTTTAATTGCTTGCACCACCTGGTCTGCAAAATGATGTACGTTCACCACTATATCTGTAATACCATATTGTTGCAGGTATTCAATATTTCTTTGTAACAGGGACTTGCCATTTACTACAGCCATAGCCTTTGGATGCTTGTCCGTCCACGGTTTAAAGCGGGTGCCCAAACCAGCGGCAAAAATCATTGCAGTAAGCCCACGCCCCCCCGCCCCTGAAGGGGAGCTTTGGTCTCTGCTACCTTGCAACTCTTTTATTTTTTTATTGATGTGATTCAAAATTTTTTCTAGGTTGTTTTTAACTTCTATATTTATAAAACGAATTACCGTTATACCAAGTTTTTCGATCTCAGTTTGTCTTAATTCATCATTTATTAGTACATCTTCTTTATTGTGTATGCTGCCATCAATTTCAATAACTAATTTTAGTTCATGACAGTAAAAGTCGGCGATATAAAAAAGTATTGGGTGTTGTCTTCTGAATTTTACACCCAACTGATTTTCTTTTAATAACCCCACATTAAAGCCTTTTCGTGTGTAGGAAACTTTTTTAATTCTTCTGCTCTTCTAAAAATAAGTTTAGAAGCACCATAGAACATATTTACTTTTCCAGTGTTCACATACCAATATCTAACCTACTAATAAAATTTGCTTCAAAAGTAAGGCCAAGCCCCTTTAGGGGTTTGGGGCTGTGTTTTCCAGTTTTCCCTGTTATTGTGATTCAACTCAATCTTCACTTTGAATTTATTTCTTAAATGTCTGGCAAGTGCTTCAGCTGCGTACACACTTCGATGCTGTCCCCCCGTACATCCAAAATTTATTGCCAAATGTTCGAAACCCCTTTTGATATAATCTTCAACTGATATATCAATAACGCTATAAACGCCATTTAAAAAATCAGGCATTTTAGTTTGTTGCTCTAAGAAATCTTTTACCTGTTTATCAAGGCCTGATAAATGTTTATAGTCATCATATCTTCCCGGATTTAATATGCCACGCATATCAAAAACAAAACCACCACCATTTTTGGTGTCGTCTTTGGGATAACCTGTTTTAATAAAAGAAAAACTATTGATGCTTACTAACAACGGCGTTTCGTCTGTTGCCTGCACCGGTGTAAATTCTTCTATCACTTCATCGCTGATGCAAATTTCCAACACCTGTTTAAACTCGGGCACTGCAATACCAATATTTTGGTTGTTGACAAACCATTTTAGATTTTGTAAAGCCAGCGGAATGCTGGTTAAAAAATGCGCCTTTCGTTCAAACAACCCCCTAAATCCATAAGCACCCAACACCTGTAACAA
Organism: Ferruginibacter sp.; assembly: GCA_041742655.1. Lineage (GTDB taxonomy): Bacteria > Bacteroidota > Bacteroidia > Chitinophagales > Chitinophagaceae > Ferruginibacter. The sequence continues at coordinate 4,866 of JBGSIG010000703.1, forward strand.
ACGTATCAAAACGTACCCATTGTATTGACTGCGAAAAATATCCCTATCAACCGTTTCGTCAATAATTTTTTCAAAAGAATCAATATAATCCTCCAACAATTTTTGTTTCCATTCATCTGGCAAATTGGCTTTTGCCTGCCACAATAAAGAAGCTACGTCGTATTGCGGAGCACCTTTCATGCCGCCCTGGTAATCTATAAAATGAACGCTGTTATTGTCATCAACCATAATGTTCCTGCTCTGGAAATCACGGAACATGAAAAATTTATATTCTGTACGGCTTAGATAATTACTTAATGCTTCAAAATCTTCCATCAGCTTTTGCTTGTCGTAAGGTTTTCGCAAAGCGTCCAGGAAGTAATATTTAAAATACAGCAAATCGGCCATGATGGCCTGCTTGCCGAAGGAACTGTTGGTAAGACATTTTTTATAGTTCAGTTCTTCATTTCCTTTTACCTGCAGCAATGCCAGCTGGTGCAAGCTCTCTTTATAAAGATCATAAACGCTTTGTACATAACCACTTTCCTCTAATTTATTTAACAGCGAATTATCGCCGAAATCTTCCTGAATATAAATGTCCTTGGCTTTATTGATGCAAAATATTTGGGCCGTAGCCAATGCCTTTTTTTTGAAGTGCTCGGAAAAATAAATGAAGGCGTCATTTTCTTTTATGTTGGCGCCATATGTAGCAATAAAACTTTTTTCTGATGTGTGAATGCGAAAGTAGTGCCGCTCACTACCCGCTTGTGGCAATTTATCTATCGCTGTGATGGGGGCTTTTGAAAAGCCGGCAAAGAGTTCTTTTATTTTATCTGTTTCTTTGGACATTCCATTATTTTATTCGGGTAAAAATAGTTTAAAATAAAACAGCCCCCAAAACGACAAAGATTTTGAGGACTGTTGATGGAAGCGATTTTATTCACTAATAATTTCGGATCGGTGTTTTCTAAACTTTTTTGGATCATTGCCATCCATCTGTACAATCGCAGGATAAAATTTCCCAAGCACATCCACCAATGTTGTCTGGCTTTGCATTACTTCATTAATATCCTTGTAGGCAAACGGCGCTTCATCTAATCCTCCGCCAATCAATTTTACGCCGTGATCTTTCAACTCTTTTTTTAAAGCCTCATGGGTAATATTTGCCAACGCCTTACTACGGCTCATTTTTCTACCGGCACCATGCGATGCAGAATTTAATGCAGCCGTTTCTCCTTTACCTTTTACAATAAAGCCCGGTGCCGTCATGCTTCCCGGAATAATGCCAAGTACATCTTTACCGGCAGGTGTTGCACCTTTACGATGCACAATTACTTCCCTGCCTTCCATTCCTTCGATTCCATCCAGGATTTCTTTCCATGCAAAGTTGTGGTGGTTCTCTACTACAGCCAGGGGTTTTTCCCCAATGGCTCTAGCAATTTTTGCATGAATGGTATGGTGGCAGGCGCTTGCATAATCACCCGCCAGGTTCATAGCCAACCAGTATTCCATTCCTTCTTCGGTATCCAGATCTAACCAGGCCAGGTATTTTGCTTCTTTTGGCAACACCGTTTTTTGCATGGCAATTTGTGTGTAGTGGTTGGCAATGTTGGCGCCTAATCCACGGCTTCCGCTATGGCTTAACAAGCCAACGTAATTTCCAGGTGCCAGACCCATGGGGTTGGTTGCATCTGTAATTTCTACTTTACCAAATTCCACAAAATGGTTACCGCTACCGCTAGTACCCAATTGCTTCAAAGCTTTGTGCTGCAATGGCTGTAAAAAAGAAATATCATTGAATTCTTTTCGGTCCAACACTTCGTGTTCTGTTCTTTCGCTAAATTCTCTACCTGCGCCAAACAAAGTGTTAGCCACCAATTCTCTCTGAAAATTAGCTTCTCTTTTTTTCAACTCGTCCGGGTCAATGGCAAAAATGCTTAAACACATTCTGCAACCAATGTCTACCCCAACTGCATAAGGAATAACAGCATTATCAGTTGCCAATACTCCACCAATTGGCAGTCCATAGCCCTGGTGAGCATCAGGCATTAGAGCTCCGGCAACTGCTACAGGTAATTTAGCTGCAATCTGCATTTGTACCAACGCACCATCTTCAATATGTTTTGCACCGAAGATGTTGTACTCCACCCCTTTTTCATTCAGCGGAATTTCAGTTACAGCTTCTTCTTCAACTAAAATTAATTTTTCTGCAATTTTGTTTAACACTTCATCGGCCAAATAATTCTCTGGTGTTGCTAATACATCTTTTAATATTTGCAAGGCTTCTTCTTCGGTGCTATGTTTAAAGTGTGTACACATGGTATGCATGGCCACACTTACTACCGGGCCTTCTTCGTAGCCAATAGCACGGATTTGTTTTCCGCTTAATTTTAATTTGCTCATTTTATAATTTTTTGCCATTAAAACATTAAGGTGTCAGAATTGACTTAGTATTTTCCTTTTTCCGGCTTAATGACTTTTAGATTTTCTTTTAATAGAGCTTTTCGGCCGGGAAGCCCAGCGCTCTTAATTCTTTTCATCCTATTTTTAAATTCACATACTATAATATTTCATCAATTTGTTCTTGAGTTATTCCTATTATCTCTCTCATCCTAGCTATTCTATTCTTATCGGTTAACTCACCATCATCAATCATTTCATTTCTATATTTAGTTTTATACAATTCGTCAAAACTTGCAGTGGATGATATAAAATCATCTGTGGAAGAAGAGGAAGATGCTCGTTGTCTCATAGTATCAATAAACTGATGATATCTAGACATTAAATCTAATAACCTAGTAAAATCTTTTCCTCTTAATGCCAAATCAAATAAAGCCTCAAGGTTTACCACTGTAATTCTGTGTACCCCTAAATGATTACATTTATTTATTTTGAGTTGTTCAACAAATAAACAATTCAAGTATTCATTTAAGCCCGGGAGACTGAACATAAATTCCGTGTGACAAATAATGGGATATATTTTTATCCTTTCACCTTTATCTATTCTTTCATTTAAGTTTGAATCAAACTCATACTTTTTATTGAGTATGCTGGAAATTGAATTTGTCAATTGACTAATCCCCTTTTTTTTATTCCTGTCAGATAACAAAAATCTTTCGTTGATATATTTCTTGAAAGCTCCAAAATTATTTGCACTGAGTATAGATTCAGGAAAAAGATAATCCTTGAATTCAACTAGAAAAACATTGTTTTCATATCTATAATATAAATCAGGTTGGCCATCCTCACTGTTATTATCGAAATGAACAACTGCATTTTGTTTTTGCGAAAGTTGACTAACAATGCCTTTAAACAGAATTTCTTCGAAACACTCCTTTGAAATATCATTTTTATAATTCTCAAAACTTATCTCATTAACAAGATTAGTTTTTTTGTGAAGTTCAAACAAAGGGCCTCGGTAGATTTTTTTCATATACATATTTTCATCAATGACCATAAAGCCTCTTTTTTCAGTTTTATAAAGTGGAAACTTTCTTAAGTCTGAAATGCTAAAATCCGTTTTTCCCTTGATATTGTTAATGCATAGAGAATCTAAATGATAATATTCTACTCCTTCATTAGGCACAATAAAATATAATTTCTGCAAGAACTCGTTAGGTTGATTACTCAAAGTAGCCTTCACAATTTGATTAAAGCTGGCTAAAAATTGGGAGATATTTAAAAAATTATATTTATTTATAAGCTCTTTAAGATACACCTTATAATTATTGTATGAATATTTACAAAAGCTAAGTAATTTAAAAAGTTCAAAGGCGGGATTAGTCCAATCATTAAACTCATATTGATTAATATTGGATGCCCAAAGGAGAGGCATAGCTGGCATAATTTCAAAATTGTATTTTTCTGCAACATCCGATAATTCATAATCCTTATTGTTTACTTCGTCTACAATAAGTAAATAAGAAAGTAAAAAATTATGTTCATGAATTGCTTCATTTTCATTTATACTTTTTTTATTATTTCGCTTTAATTCTTTCAATAGCATTGACAATAAATATCTTCTGCCAAACAATGTTCCATCATACTTCGGATCAAATATTGTTTTATACTTAAGAATAGCTTTGTACAATAAAGAAAGCTGTTCCGAAGTATACCTGAAGCTTATGGCATTGTAAAGTCTTTCTTGATTTTCTATGTGTGCTTCATTAGTATTAAGCTCTGCATTTAAACTTATTAATAGCATTATAACAGTATCCGAAGAAATATTTTCTAAAAATTCATCATAGCTTGAATTACAATCTTCAAATAAGACCTTATAGCCAGGTATTGATACTGCTCTCATGGAAAACCAATTTTAATCTTTTCAATAAAGTTACTAAGGGCAAAAGTTAGTGATACAACGATGTGTCAAAGCATTACTAAAGCTAAGTACAAAAAATAAAACATCCGGCACCGGAATGACACCGGATGTTATCTTATTTCTGTGGCACAAAAATCTGCTTCAATTGCTCTATCAACACGCCATTACCACTTACACTGATGTTGCTGATTTTGTCTGCGATCTTTTCCACGTATTCCATCTCTTTCAGTTTCCACAACATTGCATTGTCTTCCATCAATTTAGCAGTGTTTAGCAAACTACGGGTGCTGGCAGTTTCCTCACGACGCATGATTGTGTTGGCCTGTGCAGTTTTTTCTGCCACCAGCACTTTGTTCATAATGTCTTTTACATCACCAGGCAAAATGATGTCGCGGATACCAAAGCCATTTACAGCTACGCCAAGATTTTCAGCGCTTACTTTTACAGCCTCCAAAATGTAAGGAACCATGCTATCTTTTTTCTCCAGCAATTCATCAAAACCCAATGCACCAATATACTCCCGCAATGCCAACTGAAAAGCAACATACAACTGACGTTCGTAATCTTTGTTTTGCAACAAAGCTTTTTCAATATCCATCACTTTGTACTGAGCATAACCATTGATACGTAAAGCTGCTTTGTCTCTGGTCAAAATTTCCTGGCCATTGATCTCAATCTGCTGCATACGGGTGTCGGCTTTGCCTACCAGCACGGTGATGTTGTTTTTCCACCAGTAGTAAACACCACTTGCCAGTTTTTGTGCATATTTACCATCTACAAACAGCACCGCATTTTCGTAGCTTTCTACAGTGTACATGCGTACATAAGGTGCCACCAATTTGTTTTGCAAAGTAGCACGGCTGATGTTTTCAGTAATGTCTATTTTGCTCATATCGGCCAGTACAAATTCATAATTGATAATACCTTTCCAGAACGCATAGCGGCCTGCGGTCAATACCTGTTTCAACAAACCATTTTCGTACTGCAATACTATCTCATTGTCTTTTACTTCCACTACATGCAATGCTTCTGCCAATTCACTATCCTGCAACAGGATGTTCAGTTCGATGGTTGCATAAAATGGTTTTGCCAAATCATATACCATAACACTTTCGCTGAACCACAACCAGTAGTTTCCTTCTTTTAACATGCGCTGATACACGCCATTTTTAAACACCAATCCAATTTGGTAGGCGTTGATTTTTACTTGTTTCATTGTTCTATTTTTAAAAGTTTAAAGTCATTAAAATAAAGCCAGTACTGTTTATCATTCAGCATTCACGGGAGTAAGTTTCAATTGCATTGTTTGCAACAGTTATCCTGCCTTTTTATTGGAGCATCCCCAATAATCAAAAACTAGCTAAGTATTGCAAACCGGTACAATCTGTACACTTGTTCCAGGTGCTTACCAAATTGAACGCTTCTCTTATTCATTCCTGCGAATGATTTTTAAATGGTTCCGATAAACAACACCGGCTTTAGGTTGCTGTCACCATTTTTTTAGAAGTGGTGTACTTCTTACGCTACATTAACAGTGTAGTGCTCTAACCGTCTGAGCTATCCGGTTTTTACGCCGGAGCAGGAGTCGAACCTGCGCTTCCTGGAGTTGTTGCTCTACCAACTGAGCTATCCCGTTTTACAGGGAGCAGGAATTGAACCTGCGACATCCAACGTGAGGCTGGCATATCTTACAGCAACAATAGTATACAGATAGTTACTACGTCTGCACTGCCGTGCTTTTAAAACACAGGCCTGGTTTGCTTTCTGAAGTGTATGCCAATCTTGCCGTTAAGCAAGCTTTTGTGTTGATGATTTGCACCAACAATATTTTAATTCATCAGTATTTCTCTTCTAAATCCCATTACTTCTACCCTTTCTATTACATGTTGCTGTTCATTCGGGTTAGCAATTTCTGCTATTGTCATTGGTTTTGTAATGGTGTTACTAAAACCAAGATTGTCAGATAACCGTTGTGATTTTGTTATACATAATTTTCCAAATTCATATTTTGCTATCAATCTTCCTTTACGCATCAATGCACTGTCGACAAGCGTTAACGAATTATTGAATGTACAGATCAGTTGAACATTTAAAAAATCTGCCAGTAACCCATCTGAAATATTTAACAGGTTGGATACTGATGAACCTCCGCTGATCTTTCTGTCCATGATAATATTCTCTGCGTCTTCAATGATCAAAATGCAATTCGGGTTATCAATCAACAGATCCATAAATTCCGGGTTCATTACATTACCGGCCACCGCAGGCGAAAGAAATAAAACTTTTTTCTTCAACTTGCCAATCAGGGAACGTAGATAAGTAGTTTTTCCTGTTCCCGGTAATCCATGTAACAACACAATTCCTTTATCATCTTTTTTCATTAACCTCGCCTGGATAACTTTATCTACTACCGCAAAATCATCTTCATAGTACTGGTCAAGATCAAGTTTTGTCTTTTTTATTTCCATGGTTTTTAACTCCAGCCAGTAACTATCTCTTGTAATGAGGTTGATCTCGAATTCTCTTTTCTTTTCCTGTCTTTTAAAAACACCTACTTCTTTAATTAAAGTGTTGGCCATTTCATAATCCTCATGCGTGTGCAATACTTCACAATATTCTGTACCCAGTTCCACCATACAATTATCTTTTAATAAAATAATAGTAGTGGAGTATAAAGATTTTCTCATCTTTCGGTTGTATTTGGAATATTGAAATATTCCTG
>JBGSIG010000704.1:0-5079 GCA_041742655.1 Ferruginibacter sp.
TTGTTGTATTTCTGCAAGGGTTTTCATATAATTTAAATTCAGGTTTTCTTCCTTGCTTGCTGCCAATGCTTTTTTATACCATTCAATAGCAAGCGTTTTATCAGGGTTCATTTTTTCAAGCAACTTTGCTTTTAGCTCATAATCTTTTGCCACAAATTCTTTAGCTTCCTGTTTTTCGAAATAGGTATCCATATTTGTTAGTGCTGCACTGGAATCGCCTAATGCGGCATAGCTGTACGCAATAAGTTTATATAACCTTGGTTGAGCATCATTTCCTTCGGTGTTTAAAATTGTATTGGCTCCATTTATGGCCTCCGTGTATTTTTTTGACACAAAATATAAATCAGTGACCATGTAGCCATGCTGTGGAGTGGGGTCGCTGTGGCGTATATAGGCTGTAAGATATTTATTTGCGGTTACCACATCCCTGAAATAATAATGGTAGTACAATTCATAAATGGCAGGTGCGTAAAGGCTGTCCATTTCGTATGCTTTTGTAAACCTGTCCAAATAAATTTCTACGTTGTTTTGAGTTTTATAAATTACACCTTTTTTATACATCGCTTCAGCATACATATCATCACGTTCCAATGCTTTATTGTAATAGGTAATGGCGTTGCCACCGTCTACTGCCTTCATGTAGGCATCACCGAGCGTTGAATATATTTCAGCATTTTTTTTATCTCTTTTCATCGCTTTGCTTAATAATTCTGTGGCCCAGGTTAAGTCTCCATTCTTACTTTCAACATTGGCTTTTGCTGCGGCTAACAGCACGTCTGCATTTTTATACCTTGTTGCGTCCAATACTTCTTCTGTTATTCTTCTTGCTTCTGCCGTGTTGCCAGAATCGAGTAAAACATGCGCCCAGCCAATAAAAAATAAAGGGTCTTCTTTAAAAGAATTTTGTTGGAATAAATTATTGGGATTACTTAATAAAATCTTGCTTGCAGAGTCTAAATTTTGTTGTTTCAGGTAAGTTTCTGCCAGCCAATACCATGCGTCAGAAGATGCGTCTCCTTTTGCAATGACGGAATGTAAGGTAGTTCTGGCGGATTCATACTTTTCGTAATAGATATATTTTTTTGCGTCGTCAATTGTTTGAGCCTTTACTATAAAAGTGCCAAGCAATAAAAAAGTTGTGAGCGTAAATAATTTTTTCATGAAAATAATTTGTTTTTTTTGTGAAGGAAATAATTATACAGGGTTTACCGTAAGTACGGGTGGTGCAGAATATTTTTGAAGTATATTACCTAACAGTGAAGAAAAGAAGCCGGGCATTTTTGTTTGCGAACCAGGGTTTACAATAATTAGGTCGGCAGAACGATACATTGCAAACTGGTTAACAGCTTCAGCAACATTCTGGCTTACGATAATTTCTGTTTCTACCCTTACATCGCAGTTATCAGCTATTATTTGCCTGGCTTTGGCAAGGTAGTATTGAACCTGTTCATTGGTTTTGTCATTTTCAATGCCTAATAATTTTATGGTGGTGTCGTATTCATATGCAAGGTATATTCCATACATTAATTTCCTTACGGGCAAAAAATCTGTAATAGGAATTACTATAGAGTACAATTTTGTTAATCTTCTGTTTGATGGAACCGTTATCACCGGCACGTTGGCTCTTTCGGCAATTACATCCGGTTTTAAATGCATTTTTCTTTTATTGAGTGCCCTTCCTTTTTGTCCTATCAAAACAAGGTCTATTTCGTTTTGTGCCACAAAATCAATAATGGCCTGGTTCCATGTTCCATTAATGATTGTATATTGAACACTTACAGAATTGCCAGATATAAAATTGAGGTGATTGCGTAATTTTTCTAATTGAAAGGTGAGTTCATTTTTATTATCAATCATATTATAGGGTATTGCCATGTGGCCTTCTGCCATGGCTACGGCTTCAAAAGGCGCAATAGTTACCACATGCAGCAAATGAATGCTGCATTTATATTGCCGGGCAATTTCCAACGCCTTCTCCATAGCAGTTCTCGATTTCGATGAAAAATCTACCGGCACTAATATTTTGTTGAATAACTTTTGCATAAAAAATAATATTTGTATGGTACAATAATAACTCCCAGCATTAAAATCCGGATTAATCTCCTATTAAAACTCCATTAAAAAAGGGGAGTGGTTTAGCAATAGATTTTTGTTTTTTTTATAATAGAAACCCCAGCTTTCATATCAAATTGTAATAGAGGTTTAATCTCTTTTTAATGCCACCTTAATTTTAGTTTTCTATTATTGCAGCATCTAAATCTTAATAAAAAGAAATATATGGACGAGTTATTGAAAATGGTATTCTGGGGTAATACGGCGCTGAGTTATATCATAGCAGCCGGAAGTATATTGCTGGTGTGGATTATATTAAAATTGGCAAGGCGGCGAATAATTCTTTTTCTGAAGAAATTATCGGCTCGTACAGATACTACGCTGGATGACGTGGTGGTTGATGTGGCCGAAAAGTTTTTGTTTCCTTACCTGTATCTTTTTATTAATTACCATGTTATCACCCAGTTGACGCTGTCGCCCAGGATAGAAAAAATTTTGGGTGCAGCCATGATGGTTATTACCACCTACTACGTCGTGCGATTTTTCAATTTCGCCAGTAGCCGGCTGGTGGCATTGTACATGGAAAAAAGAGGCGAACCACCTCACAGGATAAAGCAGGCGAACGGAATGATGATGGTGATAAAAGTGCTTACCTGGGTAATGGGTATTATTATGCTGGCAGATAACCTTGGCTATAATGTTACTACTATTATTGCCGGGCTTGGTGTTGGCGGTATTGCCATTGCATTGGCAGCGCAGTCAATATTGGGCGACCTGTTTAGCTACATCGTTATATTTTTCGACAAGCCATTTGAGATTGGCGATTTTATCATAATGGGCGATGACAGTGGCGTGGTAGAAAAAATAGGCATCAAAACATCTCATGTGCGGAGCCTCGATGGCCAACAATTGATTATGCCTAATTCAGAAATGGCCAAATCGGTCATTCAAAATTATAAGCGTTTGCAACGGCGGCGAATAATATTTAGTATCGGAGTTGTTTACTATACGCCGACGAAAAAATTGCGCAGCATCCCCGGTATTATCAATGATATTATTTCACGCCAGGATAATGTGGATTTTGACAGGGTGCATCTTAAATCTTTCGGAGATTTTAGCATCAATTACGAAATAGTGTATTACGTAAACTCGGCTGATTACTTAATGTATATGGATGCCCACCACGAAATATGCCTTAATATTTTTGAGCAGTTTGAAAAAATGAAAATTGAATTTGCATTTCCTACTCAAACATTATTTATGAACAATCAAGAGCTAACACAAAAAGAGGAAGCGAAAAATTATGCATCTTTAAGCCAGTCGTAACAGGCTGAATTGCTTCCCGTGTTTTTAAAAAATTGTTCGACATTAAAAACTTAATTTATTAATCTTATAAACTTAAAATTATTTTTTGCAGCCATTACAATCAATATCAATTATCGGCGGCGGTAGCTGGGCTACGGCACTCGTAAAAATTTTTTCTGAAAGCGGGATCGTTGTCCACTGGTATGTTCGATCACAGGAGCATGTAGATTTTCTACAGGCAAATGGCAGAAACCCCAATTACCTGGGTTTTGTTCAGTTGAATCTTGACTTCATTAAACCTACCTGCGATATTGACAAAGCGATTGCTTCGTCTGCAGATATTTTATTCGCTGTGCCGTCGGCTTATCTTGATGCAACGGTAGAGGAAATGGAGGAGGATTCCATGCAGCAAAAAAAAATGTATGTTTCAATTAAGGGAATTGTATCGGGAGAATTTTTAATTCCATCGGTATTTCTTTCCAACCGTTTCAATATATCCGTAAACGGCATCACAGTGCTAGCAGGGCCCTGCCATGCTGAAGAAATTGCAATGGACAAAAAAACATTTTTAACTGTTGCCGGAAAAGATGAAGTGGTGGTAAATAGACTGAAAGATGCCGTCCGGTCACATTATATTAATGTTGTAGTAAACCACGATCCAATTGGAGTGGAGTATGCTGCCATTTTAAAAAATGTTATTGGCATTGCAAGCGGCATGGCTAAAGGACTTAATTACGGCGATAATTTTCTGGCGGTAATCATCAGCAACGCCATGAGAGAGATAAAAAACTTTTTGGCGGACATAGATGATTTTGACCGCGATCTTTTTGACTCTGCCTATTTTGGCGACTTACTGGTTACGGCATATTCGGAATTTAGCCGCAACCGAACTTTTGGAAACATGATTGGCAGGGGTTACTCCGTGCCTATTGCAGAAAGCCGGATGAACATGATTGCTGAAGGTTTTCCGGCGGTTAAAGGCATGTACCAGGCGGCAATGCAGCATGGTACAAATATGCCGGTTTTATCAACGGTACACCGCATACTATACCAACATGCATCGCCCTATATTGAATTTAAACTGTTAGAAACTTATTTAAAATAAAAAATTATGTTATTACTTGCAACAGATCTTGACGGCACTTTCCTGGCCGGAAAAAGTGTATATAAACAACAGCTTTACCGGCTTATGCGTGAGCGCAACGATGTGCTGCTGGTATTTGTTACCGGCCGTGGTTTAGAAACGGTTATTCCTTTACTGAATGATCCGGTTATACCAAACCCGCATTATATTATTTGCGATGTGGGTGCCACCATTGTAAATGGCTTAACGCTTGAACCAGTGCAACCTCTACAGGCAACTATTGAAGAAAAATGGCCGGGACATCTCAAAATTTATAACAAATTAAAAAATGTGAAAGGCCTGCTTTGGCAGCAGGTTCCGCAAATGCGCCGCTGTTCTTTCTACTTTGATGAAACTACCGACATGACAGAAGTAAGCAGTATCGCCAAATCACTCAATTGTGATGTACTGTTATCTGCTCAAAAATATGTTGACATTTTGCCACCCGGCATTAATAAAGGTTCTTCTCTGAAGCAATTGGTAAACCTGTTAAAGATTCCCGCAGAAGATATCTTGGTTGCAGGCGATACCTTAAATGACTTATCCTTATACAACACAGGCTACAAAGGTGTAGTAGTGGGCAGTGCCGAACAAAAGCT
>JBGSIG010000705.1:0-1797 GCA_041742655.1 Ferruginibacter sp.
AAGTGGCGCTGTTGACCAGCCGGTAATAACTGCATCGCTTGCCTTATCGGCCAATGGTATAGCTACTAATACCAATAGCGCTGCTATGATTAAACAGGTTACCAGTATCAGCAACCAGTTTATTTTCCTAAGAAGTATACCTGCCAAAAACCTTCCAATGGCGGTAGAAGCGGCCAGTATACTCGCCATCTCAATGCTGAGTGTTTGCGGCAAATGAAGCACTTTACTGTTATAAGTAGGTAACCAACTCATAATACTTTGTTCAATTAATACATAAATAAATGCGCTGGCAACAAAAACTATAACGACAGGCAATGCAATAAGTTTAAACATTTCTGTAAAATCGTTGGTAATCGGTTGATGGCTGGTGTTTTTTACAGATGACTCATCAAGAGGTGAACTTAGCAATAACAGGAATGCAACGGCTACAATACCTGCCAGTAAATAATATACTTTTTGCCAATCTGTTGATTGTGGGTTTTTATCATCAACAAATGCACTGAAAATAAAATAGCCGGTAAGGATACCTACCATAAAGAAGGATTCAATAAAATTCATAAAACTGGCATGCTCTTTTTTATCATTTGTGATGATGCCAATGGTAGCAAATACCGAAACCTTTATCATGGCAAAACTTGCGCCTGTGGCTGCAAATAACAATTTAGTCATCCAAAACCCGGGGAAAGAGGGCATAAATAAACAAACCAGGCCAATAAAACCAAGTGCAATCAACATGGCTTTTTTATACCCAATTCGATTTACGTACGAGGCAATAAAAAAAGATACAATGGCAATGCTAAGATCTTTAAAAGCTTCTAATATACTGGCGGATGATTCTGTAACTCCATAGTTACTTTGTACCTGCAGAATAACAGTGCCGACACTGTTGAGTAAAATGGCAAAAACAAAATAGTTTAAAAATAGCGAGGCTTTTATTTTCCATTTATTCATAATAGCAATTTAAGTGCAATGCGCCCTTAAATATACATAACCTTTACGCATCCTAATTAAACTTGCATCCTAATATTTTTTTGAATCAGTATTAAAAGTATTCCAGCTATGTAAAAATTCCTGGTAGGCAGGCAATGGTTTTAGAGAAACAGTGGTGTCAATTGCGAGACCATTAATTTTATAGTGATGATCATTATAGACGATGGTATCGTTCGATAAATTGAACACCGCATTTTCAGCAGGTCTTTCAAAAGCAAAAAAGCTTTTATCGTCGCTGGCTAGTACTACCATCACTGGCAGAATGCCAATTTTGTCTAAAATAATTCTTTCTTTTTTTAGCTTATTCCAATCAAAGGATTTTCTTTCTTTGCCTGCTTTAACACCAACTACCCATGATTTGTCTTTTCCTGACAGACTATCCGTACCCGTTAGTGAGCTGTTGCTTTTGCCGTTCTCATATTTAAAAGTAGTATCGTATTCGCTTGCAAATGCAGGGTCTGCCTGCATTATCAATGAGTTTGGATTTAGATTTAGCCATTCGGAAAGAGATGTCTGTGTGCTGAAAAATTCTGGTATTTGTGATCCTTTCAATTTACCGGTGATAGCTTCCCCCGTAACCTGGCGCCACCAGCTTTTTGTAGTAGCATCTTCAAACATTGCATTAAAATGATCCATGCCAACCAGCCTGAATTGCTCGGGCTGGCCATTTACACTTGGTTCATAAACACGGCCTGTTCGGCAAACGGTGCAATAAGTAACAATTACAGGTTTGCCGCCGATGCTGTCCTGCACCTGGTGATGGTAACCTAAAAACTGAATGGGATATGCTTTTGCTTCTCCATTTAT
>JBGSIG010000706.1:0-10692 GCA_041742655.1 Ferruginibacter sp.
AAAAATTCAGCATACCCGTGTGCATGCCAAGCCCTGCCCGCAAAATAGTGGCTAACACGGGCTGGTCTTCCAGTACTCTACATGTTGCAGTTCCTAAAGGGGTAGTTATCTCTGTTTCTTTCCACGCTAATTTTTTGCTTATTTCATATGCAGCCACTTCGCCAATCCTTTCAAGGTTACGTCTAAATCGCATCGGGTCTGTTTGTATTTCTACATCCCTTAATTCACTTACCCAATTACTTATCAATGAATGCTGATCACTGAGATTAATTACCATGAATATAATTTTTGAAACTTTGAATATGAAATTTGAAATTGCACTGTCATCTTACGTTGTAAAAATAGCATTATAAATTCAAAAAGAATATGGTTTACAGGGCAATTGGTGTAATGAGCGGTAGCTCTCTTGATGGGCTGGATATTGTTTTTACAGAATTTACCGAAACAGGCGGCCAATGGACTTATGAAATTATTGCCAGTGAATGTATAGCTTATAATGATGATTGGAAAAAGAAGCTGTTAACAGCAGTTGAACTTTCTGCACTAGATTATCAGTTGCTTCATACCGATTATGGCCACTACATAGGCCACGCCATAAACGAATTTATCGCCTCAATTAGTTTACATCATCGTGTTAATTTAATTGCCTCACACGGGCATACTACATTTCATTTGCCGGGTAAAAAAATGACTGCCCAACTTGGTGATGGTGCAGCCATTGCTGCGGTTACAAAATTACCAGTGGTAAGTGACTTGCGCAATTTGGATGTTGCGTTTGGCGGACAAGGGGCACCGATAGTACCGATAGGAGAGAAACTTTTACTGAGTGACTACCCGTACCTGCTGAACATAGGGGGTATTGCAAATATTTCTTTAAACGTTAAGGGGAACTATAAAGCTTTTGATATTTGTGCCGCCAACCGGATTTTAAATATGCTGGTGGCACAAAAAGGATCGCAATATGATGATGGCGGTAAACTTGCGTCAACCGGGAAAGTAAATGTTGATTTATTGAAACAATTGAATGAACTTTCTTATTACACTCAACCGGCACCAAAGTCGCTCAGTAATGATTTTGGAACAAGGGTTGTTTATCCCATTATAGAAAATTCACAACTTTCCGTTGAAGATGCTTTACGAACTTATGTTGAGCATATTGCGCTGCAGGTGAAAGCTGTAATAGTCAATGTAGAACAAGTTACTTCGGGTAATAAAATGCTGATAACGGGCGGCGGGGCATTTAATACATTTTTGATAGAAAGGATAACAAATTTATTGAATGAAAATGGAATAGGCATTGTGGTGCCGGATGAACAATTGGTACAATATAAAGAAGCATTGATAATGGCATTGATGGGCGTGCTGCGCTGGCGGGAAGAGGCGAATGTGTTATGTTCTGTGACGGGTGCCTCGCAAAACAGCATCGGCGGTGCATTGTGGTTAGGTACGGAAGCTTAGGCTTTTATTAACATCACGTTTCAGTAATATTTATTTTTATTGTATAAAATTTTTAAATGAAAAAGACAGGGCTCGTCGCAATCACGTGCATTATTTTTTTATTCGCTTGTAAAAGCAATGGCACACAATCAGCGTCCGAAAAGGAAGTTTATCAAAAAGCAACAAAGGCCCTGGAAGAAAGGGAAAAGAAAAATCCTGTGTCTTTTTTAATCGTGAAAAGCCATGATAAAAGCAACCTGATTGGCCAGACAGTTATAAAAGGAACGATTGACAATACTGCTAAAATATGCACCTACAAAGATGTACAGTTAGAACTATCTTTCATTAGCAAGACCGGCAGTTTGCTGGAGAAAGACATTGAAACCATTTACGACTTAGTTGCACCGGGTAAATCGATAGATTTTAAAACAAAATATTTTGCACCGAAGCAAACAGACCGTGTTGTGATAAAAGTGTTGGGAGCGAAAGCCAATTAATTAAATTATTTCACTGTTAATGTTGTTTTTATTTGAAATAGATTAACCAACAAACGAAAATTCATCTCCATCAAACAATCCAAGGTCACTTAGTTTTAAATGAGGAATAACCAGCAGTGCCATAAAAGACAATGTCATAAATGGTGCAGCTAGTGTAGAACCTAGTTTTTCCTTTACCATTTTATCAATAGCTGTATAGTTTGCTGCTACTGTGTAGCCATTATCGTTGCTCATTAAGCCGGCAATGGGTAAGGCTAAGATCATATCATTGTTGCCATTAGGCATAACCGCACTTACCCCACCTTGTGCTTTAATTACTAAATTAACTGCCCTGCAAATACTTTCATCGTCAACACCAACAGCAATAATATTATGACTGTCATGCGCCACTGATGAAGCAATGGCACCTTGTTGCAGGCCAAAATTCTTTACAAAAGATTTTGCTATGGGCGCATTTTTATACCTGTTAACTACTACTATTTTTAAAACATCACTAGCAACATCACTAACAATTTTTCCGACAGTAATTTTCGGACTGCACTTTAGTTTGTTTGTTATTAATTGGCCATCCATTGCCTCAATTACAGAAATTTCTTTTTCATCATTGGCTGCAACTGAAAAATCTGGAATCATTTTTTCGGTGCAATCAAACTGGTTTATGACCGCGGACGATTCAACATTAATTAAAGACTTACCATCTGATGCTACCAATACCCCATCAATATAAGTTTGCAGGGTTTTAAAATGAGTAAGGTCTTCCACTACAATAAAATCTGCAGCATCATCCACCCTTAATAAACCCACCTGTAATTTGTAATGCAATACAGGATTAATGCAGGCGGCCTGTAAAATTTTAAAAACATCAATTCCCTTTGCGACAGCTCTTTCACATAACAAATTTATATGTCCTTCCACCAAGCCGTCCGGGTGCTTATCGTCGCTGCAAAACATCATGTTGTTACTATGGAGATGCATCAAATCAATCAGCGCTTCAAAATTTTTAGCAGCACTTCCTTCCCTTATTAAAATTTTCATGCCATATTGTAATTTATCAAGGGCTTCTTCTGCAGTAAAACATTCATGATCGGTACTGATTCCGGCGGCTATGTATTTTTTGGCAGCATCACCTCTAAGCCCCGGAGCATGCCCGTCTACAGGTTTATTATATTTTTTTGCAGCGGCTATCTTTTTCATTACTTCATCGTCACCATTCAATACCCCCGGAAAATTCATCATTTCACTTAGATATTTTACTTCTTCTTTTTGTAACAATGCATCCACCTCTGTGGCATTTAATGCAGCACCTGCTGTTTCAAAAATGGTAGCAGGTACACAACTGGGGGCACCAAAATTAAATTTAAAGGGAACTGGTTTGCCATTATTAATCATAAACTCAACCCCGGGCATGCCGCAAACATTGGCTATTTCGTGGGGGTCGCTAATGGTGGATACCGTGCCGTGTACTACAGCAAGCCTTGCAAATTCTGCCGGTATAAGCATAGAGCTTTCAATATGCACATGGCTATCAATGAAGCCGGGCAGTATAAATTTTTGTCCGGGCCTGGTTTCTGCCGTTTTAATAATGTTTTTTATTTTACCATCCCTAATCGCTACCTCTCCATAGAAAATTACCTTATTAAAAACGTCTACAATATTGCCTTTTACTGAAAACTGCATACTAAAATTTTACCGTGAGTAATTCGTGCGTCAAACAATAAAAATAAGAATAACCAATTACTTTTATTTTTAAGTCCGGCCAACCGGTAGTAACCCGGTACTTCCATTTATCAAATATTGTACTGGTGGCATAATTTTAGCATATCTTTCAACTCTATATTTGTAACATGAAAAATGTTGTTTTGCTGGGTTTACTGGTGTTGTTGTTAGTGGCGGTTCAATTTGCCAGCGGTAAAACAGTGGATGAAGTAATTGAAAAACATATACAGTCAATTGGTGGTTTTGATAAAGCTTATAAAATAGAATCCATTTATATGGAGGGGGTCATTAAAACCTCAACAAATTTAAATTTTGTAAAAATAGTTAAGCAGAAAAATCAGTACAGCGATGAACTAATTAGTTTTAATACGCAATGCCAGATCACCGATGCAGAAAATGGCATTGTCGCCTCTCAATACTTAGATACTTACAGTAAATCATTAAGCGATACTATTGCAGCTTTGCTTACGGAGCCGGAGGTTTCGGCGGCACTTTTGACTTATTCAGGCCCTGGTCATCACCCGGCGCTGTTGGGCAAAGATGTTGTTGATGACAAGACTTGTTATAAAATAAGGCTCAATCTAAAAGGAGGTAGCCAGGTAAATTATTGGTTTACTTCAACTGGTTTTCAACTTATTCAGGTTTTGATTGTAAATAGCAATAGCAGGACGTTTAATGAAAAGCCTGTCCAGACTTTGTACAACAACTACCAGCAAATTCAGGGATGCCCAATGGCCCATAATATAGAAATATCGAATGGCGATTTGAATGACCCAATTAAAATCTTTTTTAGCAGAATAGAAATTGATCAGTATCCTGATCTGAATTTCTTAAAACATAACAATCAATCTTAAAAAATCATGAAAAAAATCAGAATTGGCTTATTGGCTGTTGCAGCAATAATTGGTCTTCAGTCGGCAAGCGCACAATCTGTTGATGAAATAATCAGCAAGTACGAAGCCGCACTTGGCGGCAAAGAAAAGTTGCTGACAATTAAATCAGTAAAAATGGTAGGTGGCCTTAATGTGCAGGGCATGGATGTGGGGATTACCACTACCGCAGTAAACAGCGTCGGAACCCGCAATGATATTTCTGTACCCGGCATGGGTGAAGGTTTTCAGGTAGTGAATACTACAAAAGGCTGGGAATTTATGCCATTTATGGGACAGGCCAGCCCTGAAGAGATTTCGCCTGAGCAACTAAATTCATCACAGGGTTTGTTGGATTTGCAGGGCATCTTGGTGAATTACAAAGAAAAGGGCGGCCAGGTTGAATTGTTGGGCAAAGAAAATGTAGATACTATAGAATGTTTTAAATTAAAAGTCACCGATAAACAAGGTGTTGAATCTACTTTGTATATTGATGCAGCCACCTACCATTGTGTTAAAAGAATAACAAAAATGAAAACACCTAATGGAGATACAGATATAGAAACAGGTTATGGTGATTTTAAAAAAACAGAAGATGGATATGTATTCCCATTTGCTATTACGATGGACAGGGGAACAATTGTGTTACAGTCAATAGAGGTTAATAAACCTGTTGATGAAGAAATATTTATTGTGAAGTAATCACGAAATATTTCCGAATTTAATTTTGCTCACATTTGCAATCATAAAAATTAGTTGAGGCATATTAAAAGCTGGATACAAACACGCATATTCAATGACGCATACATTCATAAAATCAAACATCAAAAATAAATACATGAAACAAATTAAAATGAGCCTGGTAGCGCTAACAATCTTGATAAGTGCGCAAACATTGCATGCGCAAAGCGTTGACGAAATTATTAGTAAATATGTTGACGCCCTTGGAGGAAAAGAAAAACTGTCGTCTTTGAAAACAGTTCGTATGGAGGCTACCATGAATTCTAATGGAACCGATATAGATATAACTATCACAAAATCTCAATTCGTTGGCCAGCGGATAGACATTGCTGTGATGGGCATGAATGGCTACCAGATATACACACCAACAGCTGGATGGAGTTTTATGCCATTTGCGGGTCAGACAACACCAGAAGCAATGAAAGATGAACAGGTAAAATCAGCAGCTTCTTCGCTTGATGTGCAAGGAAACCTGTTTAACTTTAAAGAAAAAGGAAACACACTTGAATTAATTGGTAAAGAAAATGTTGGCGCCGCTGAATGCTATAAAATTAAAGCAACTTTAAAATCAGGAAAAATAATAACCTATTTTATAGATACAAAAACACATTACATAGCTAAGTCTGTTAGCACCCAAAATGTTAATGGCGAAGAAAAAGAGGTTGAAAATGTATATGCAAATTACAAACCTACGTCTAATGGATTTATATTTCCCTATTCAAGCACCAACGTACAGGGAGAAATGAATTTTTCAAAAATTGAAGTAAATGTTCCCGTTGATGATAAAATTTTCACACCAGAATAAATATTGCAAATAATGTAAAACGACTTTACAAGGCTGTTGCAACGGAAAATTCCAATGTAACGGCCTTTTTCTTTTTCCCATCTATGTTGGTTGCAAATTATTTTACTGTTATATTTTCAATTTTCAACCATTGTTTAATATCCATCCTGTAAAAGCAAGGGTGTGAGCTGAATACAGCAGCAATGCCCATTTGTAAACGGAATACCTCGGTTTACAAAATCTTTGTTTTTAAGGTTACCTTATTAAATAGCTTCTAACAAACCACTTAAATTTCAGAATTATCTTATTGCAATCATTCATATATTTGCATTGTTTCTAACAATCAAATAAAACATCTTTAATTATGAGTACAGTAAAAGTTGCCATCAACGGTTTTGGACGCATCGGCCGTTTGGTATTTCGTCAAATTTATAATATGCAGGGAATTGATGTTGTTGCTATCAATGATTTAACCAGCCCGGCAGTATTGGCACATTTATTAAAATATGATAGTGCACAAGGACGTTTCGACCAGGAAGTTACCTCTACAGATAATTCAATTATAGTAAATGGCCATGAAGTAAAAATATATGCACAAAAAGATCCAGCTCAAATTCCATGGGGCAGCCATGGCGTTGACGTTGTGATTGAGAGCACCGGGTTTTTTACTGATAAAGCAAAAGCCGAAGCGCATATTACTGCAGGCGCAAAAAAAGTGGTGATATCAGCCCCTGCTACCGGCGATTTAAAAACCGTGGTATTTAATGTAAACCATAATATTTTAGACGGAAGCGAAACAATTATCAGTTGTGCAAGTTGCACCACCAATTGTTTGGCTCCAATGGCTAAAGTATTAAACGATCAATTCGGCATTGCTACAGCAATAATGACAACCATACATGCTTACACCAACGACCAAAATACGTTGGATGCACCGCATGCAAAAGGTGATTTGCGCAGGGCAAGAGCCGCAGCCGCTAACATTGTTCCTAACAGTACTGGTGCAGCTAAAGCAATAGGAGTAGTTTTACCTGAATTAAAAGGTAAGTTAGATGGTAGTGCGCAAAGGGTTCCTGTTATTACCGGTTCATTAACTGAGTTAACTAGTATTTTAAATAAAACGGTGACTGTAGAAGAAGTTAACGCAGCTATGAAAGCCGCAAGCAATGAAAGCTTTGGGTATACAATAGATGAAATTGTCAGTTCAGATGTAATAGGAACCTCATTTGGGTCTTTGTTTGATGCAACACAAACAAAAGTATTGACCGCAGGGGACAAGCAATTAGTAAAAACAGTTAGCTGGTACGATAATGAAATGAGCTATGTATCTCAATTGGTACGTACGGTAAATCATTTTGCAGGATTAATTAAGTAAGGCAGTATTATAATGCGTTAATCGGCATTTTTATCATTTGCCTTGCACCGGCAATTTTATCAATAATATTAATTGCAAGGCTTTCAAATTTTTGAAAGCCTTGCTTATTTTATAATCTTAAATTAAGTTCTTCGCATCTTGCGGAGACAGTCAGTATGAGCAAATTTTCAGACTACAATTTTGCAGGTAAGAAAGCATTGGTACGGGTAGATTTTAATGTGCCTTTAGATGATAAATTTAATATCACTGATGATACCAGGATGACCGCAACCATTCCCACAATAAAAAAAATATTGGCAGATGGAGGTAGTGCTATTTTGATGAGCCACTTAGGCCGCCCAAAAGACGGGCCGACTGATAAATACTCACTCAGGCATTTGGTAAACCATTTGTCTGAATTATTAAATGCCGTCCCTTCAGGTGATGGAGATACAAAAGTTTTTTTCGCAGATAATTGTATTGGGGAGCAGGCTACGCTTACAGCGGATATGTTGCGGCCGGGTGAAGTATTGTTATTAGAAAATCTTCGTTTTTACAAAGAAGAAGAAAAGGGTGACGACGTTTTTGCAGAAAAGTTAAGTAAATTAGGAGATGTGTATGTAAACGATGCTTTTGGTACAGCCCACAGGGCACACGCTTCAACAGCAGTGATTGCAAAGTATTTTTCACAAGGTGAAAGAATGTTTGGTTTGTTAATGGAAGGAGAAGTGCTTAGTGCAGAAAAAGTATTGCATGAGGCAGAAAAGCCATTTACCGCTATCATTGGCGGGGCAAAGGTTTCAGATAAAATTTTAATTATAGAAAATTTACTGCAGCGGGCTACAGATATTATTATCGGTGGTGGCATGGCTTATACTTTTATTAAGGCAAGAGGAGGTAAAATAGGTAAATCACTATGTGAAGACGATCGCCTGGATACAGCGCTGGACATTTTGGAAAAAGCTAAACAAAAAAACGTAAGCCTTCATTTACCTGAAGATTCGGTGATAGCAGATAAGTTTGCCGCAGATGCCAATACAGAAGTTTGTCCAAGCGATGCAATCCCTGATGGCTGGCTGGGGTTGGATATCGGTCCAAAAGCAGTCGGTATTTTCATCGAAGTGATACGCAATTCAAAAACTATTTTATGGAATGGGCCGATGGGTGTTTTTGAAATGGAAAAATTTCAGAATGGCACAAAATCTGTTGCACTTGCTGTAGCTGATGCTACTGCAAATGGAGCCTTTAGTTTGGTAGGCGGAGGAGATAGTGTTGCAGCCGTAAATCAATTTAATTTAGCGGATAAAGTAAGTTACGTAAGTACTGGTGGCGGCGCAATGCTGGAATGTTTTGAAGGAAAAGCATTGCCAGGTATTGCGGCGATAAAAGATTAGATAACTAACTGCAAGAGTTAACCGCATTGGTCAAAATATTTATTTCAATTATCCGTCATTCTCTAATAGTTATTTGAGGAATTTTTTTTTAGATTATCTTTCAGCGAATATTTATTTCATTGTCGTTATAAATTATTTTATAACTGATAAATTATATATATTTAAATTCTAAACAATAAAAACTTAACAATATGAAACGTCCCGGATTATTAATTTTATTAGCCATCGTGGTAATCGTTGGCTTTTTAGGATGCAATGGCTACAATGGCTTAGTAAAGCAGGATGAAGCGGTTAAAAAAGCATGGAACAATGTGCAAACTGAGTACCAGAACAGGTCTGACTTAGTGGGTAATTTAGTAGCCACAGTAAAAGGTGCTGCTGATTTTGAGCAAAAAACTTTGACCGACGTAGTAGAGGCGAGAGCTAAAGCTACAAGCGTAAATATCAATGCAGACAATCTTACACCAGAAAAGATAGCTGAATTTCAGGCTGCACAAGGTCAGTTGAGTGGCTCATTAAGCCGGCTGCTTGCTACCGTTGAAGCCTACCCTACTTTAAGGGCAACAGAAAATTTCACCAAATTGCAGGGTCAACTGGAAGGCATTGAAAACGGCATAAAAAATTCCCGTAAAGTTTTTAACGATGAGATCAATTTATACAATACAAAGGTGCGCTCTTTTCCAATGAACATTTTAGGCGGTCTTTTTGGCTTTCATCAGAAAGAAGGGTTTAAGGCTGATGCCGGTGCAGAAAAAGCTCCCGAAGTTAAATTCTAAGCAGCTATTACATGAACAACAAACGCAATGTTGGCTATATTATTGGGGGAATATTAATTCTTCTGGCTATTTTTTTTGTCGTTACCTACAATGGCTTAGTTAAAAAAGAAGAGAAGGTAAAACTTCAATGGAATGAGGTACAAAATTCCTATCAAAGAAGAATTGATTTTATTCCAAATGTGGTGAATATTGTAAAAGGCCAGGCAGATTTTGAGCAAACTACTATTCAGCAACTTACTGAGGCAAGGGCAAAAGCCAGTGCTATAAATGTTTCAGGCGAGGAATTAACTGCAGATAATTTTAACCAACAAACTGCTGCCCAGGATGGCTTGGCGGCAGCAACGAATAGATTATTAATCACAGTGGAAAAGTATCCAGAACTACAGGGTGCTGCAGCGTTTAAAGGGCTGCAAACGCAATTGGAGGGCACAGAAAGAAGAATAAAAATTGCCCGCAAGGATTTTAACAATGCTATAGCTAAATACAATAATTCTGTAAGAAGTTTTCCAACAAAAATAGTTGCGGGTATATTAGGATTTAAAGCAAAAGAAGGATTTCAGTCTGAAGCAGGAGCTGACAGGTCAGTAGAAATAAAATTTTAATTTTTAATTGTGGGTATATTTTCTTTTTTATTCAAACCAAAAGAATTTTTTTCTGCCAAAGATAAAGAGCAGATAGTGCAGTCTATTAGAGATGCGGAAAGAGAAACCAGCGGCGAGGTAAGGGTATTTGTTGAAAGCAGAAATCCGATGGTAAATGTTATGGATAGAGCTACCGAAATTTTTTTTGATTTAAAAATGCAAAACACCGAACATCGTAATGCGGTGCTTTTATACATCGCAATGAAAGACAAAGAACTGGCATTGTTTGGTGATGAAGGAATTTATGAAAAGGTTGGCGCCGAATTCTGGAATAGCGAGGTTAAAAATATGATTGCCCGGTTTTCTAAAGAAAATATCAGCGATGGAATTGAACAATGCCTACAGCACATTGGCCAAACATTAAAAGAGAAATTTCCTTACGAGGCTGATACCGACAAAAATGAATTGCCAGATGACATTGTATTTGGTAAATAAATAAAATATTAGTACCCACCTCAATCATTTTTAAAAATAAGAAAATGG
>JBGSIG010000707.1:0-3895 GCA_041742655.1 Ferruginibacter sp.
GTAAAAAGCTGATACATTCCATTACCGTTTATCGCAATATTTTTTAGTTCCTCCTCATTCAGTTTGGATACTACTGGCACCCCTGATGCATCTACTTTAGTTTCATTGGTGGCAGGGTCAATAATGGTAGCACCTTCAGCCGAGCCTATCCCAATTGTGTTTATCATTACGCCTTCTACTGCTAACTCGCTGGCTATTTTTATGGCAGCCTCATCATGATCTTCGCCATCACTAATTAATATTATTGATTTATACTTTTTCTCCTGGGTATTAAAAGCTTCATTACACATTTTTAATGCATCCGCAATCACTGTGCCCTGGGTAGGCACAACGTCGGTTGTGGCAGAGGATAAATACATTTTAGCAGCCGAATGATCAGTGGTTAACGGCATTTGCAGGTAAGACCTGCCTGCAAAAACTACAATCCCAATCCTGTCGTTGGATAACCTGTCAATAATTTTTGCAATTACCTGCTTGGCCCTTTCCAAACGGTTTGGTTTTATATCTTCTGCCAACATACTCTTGCTAACATCTAATGCAATCATTACATCAATACCATTTCTACTTACCATAGTATTACCGTCGGGCTTTCTTGGATTTGCCAACGCAATTATACCAAACACAAAAGCAACTGCTATTAAACAAAATTTTGCAAAGAAACGGCCCGGACTGTAGTCTTTAATTAACTGGTTCACCAAATTTTTGTCGCCAATCTTTTGAATGCTTTTTTCCTTGTACCCAATTACATAAGAGTACAGCAATATCATCAACGGGACAATTGCCAATGCAAACAAATATTCTGTATGTTGAAATTGAAACGTTTATTTTAAATTATCTTATAAAAACATCGACGAAACCCCAATCTTTTTGGTTTTCAAAAGTATCATCTTTACCGTAGCCTGCCTGTGAAAACAATCACAATTTATTTACTTGTCATTCGGTTCTGTTTTACATTCTTCCTTTTAAAAACCCCAGTTGAGTCAATATCCCTTTGGTAATATTCAGCCTTATAGCTTTCATGTCAATCGCCTCGTTGGCAGATTTAACCAATGTTACAAAAAAATAGGGATGCTTATTTTCTTCTACCCACCCAACTATCCAACCAATATTATTACGCTTTTCATCATATCCCCAGCCTGTTTTATAATATAAGCTATACGCACTATTTTCTTCCTGCTTCATGGCAGTTCGCACAATTTCCTGGGTTCTTTTTTGAAAAGGAAGCTGGTCAAAATAAAGCCGCTTTACTAAACCTAATTGTTCGTCGGCCGAAATTTTTAAATGATTGTCTAACCAAAAACTATCAATTCTGTCACCAATATCTTTATTGCCATACCCAACGGAATCGAGCCAAAGTTGCATGGTATCTTTTCCAATACGCCTGGCTACCTCCTGGTAATAAGGCACACAACTCACCTTAAATGCCTCTTCCATGCCCATATCTTTATTCCAGTCGCTATTGCTGCGTGTAACGCCATCCCATTTTATCACCATTTTTTCATCAGTAATTACGCCTATTTCAAGACCAATTAAAGAGTTAACAATTTTAAATGTTGAAGCGGGTAAAAGCCGTGTAGTATCTAAATTAAGATTGTAAACAGTCACTTTGCCATCACTATTGTTAAGCATTGTAAATGACCCCTCCACGTTGTTTTCATCAAAATATTTTTTCAAGCTATCGTCAACCTTTGCTCTATTAACAGAGCACGATGCAAATGATAGTAGAAACACAAAGAATGAAAGATGAAATAGTGATCCAGAAAAGTTCTTCATAGTGGAAATAAATATTGTAGAACCATTATTGCAAGGCTCGGTTTTTTTTGAAAATTTATTTATGGCTTTTGATTTAAATGTTTCGCTGTTGCTTCCAGGGTTTCATAAAATTCCGTGCCATATTTTCTTGTCAATGCATCTTTTAAAAAAACATATACGGGAACTTTTAATTTTTCGCCTAATGTACAGGCCGCACTGCAGAGATCTTCTCTTGGTTCGTAGTTTACATAATCTGTTTTTGTATTCCCGCTTTGCGTTATACGAATTGGAAACAAATGGCAACTTATTGGCTTTTTCCATTGCACCTTACCATCATTGTAAGCCTGCTCGATACCACATTTTACAATTCCTTTTTTATCAGTAATGCCATACACGCAAATTTTACTTTCTATGGTAGGCGTTACCCAGCCAAATTCGTTGTCGTACACATATTTGCCTTGCCGCTCCAATTCCTTTTTGCTTTCTTCATTCAAATATGGTAAAACTGACTCGTATACCTCATTGATTTTTGCCAATTCGTCTTTGTTCAGTGGAGCTCCGGCATCGCCATCTACACAACATCCTCCCTTGCATTTATTCAGGTCGCAAACAAATTGTTCATTTACAATTTCATCGCTTATTAGTATATTTTCAATTGCTATCATGTCAACTGCAAAAGTAAGGCAAAGCCATTATCATTACAGGGCTGTTTTTATTGTATTGCAAAGAAGGCAGCTAAAAAAAGATGTGTATAGATTTCTTTATTTGCCTGTCCACCTGAATGTATTAATCATATGATCCATATCTGCCTGTAAAAAATCCTGTACAGGCTTTAAAGAATCGGCGTTGGGTGTTGTATCAAAATACAAAGCGCCACGGATAAAATTTTTAATGGTATCGCTTAAAAAAAATTGTTTTGCCGTAGCGGCGTTACCGCCTACTTTAAAAAAAACACCACCAATGCCATTGGCCGTTTGAATTAAACTATCATTGATGGAACTGGATACCACATTGTTTTTATTGGTAAGCGTAAAAGCATCTGCCACCATTTTATCGAAAACATTGGTTGCGAACGAATCTTTGTATTGGCCATTTGCCTGCTTTATTTTATACAATGCTTTTCCTCCAATTTCCTTGTAGCTTAAAAATATTCTTGCGTTAAACTGGGGGAAATCGATATTGCGCCAATAAGAATTTTCGGGGTTATTGTCGAAATAGGTTGTATCCTGAATTATGTTGGCATACGCAGGATATTCAAAACTATAGGGAAACCCTGCCTGCTCAAATTTTTTATAACTGCGTTGCGGAAGTTCAATTTCAAAATAGCCTCTTTTTTTAGATACATACGGTGAATTACAAGCCGACAAAATAATACAAATGGCTATCAGAGGACAGCAATAGACAGAAACCTTATTGCTTGTTAACCATGGCTTTTGCATATTTGCATCTTTTAAAATGTTCACGTGGGTAAGTGCTAGAGTGAGCTTTTAACAATCATTTTTACCTTGTCAATTCTGTTCTTATTTATCTCTAAAGGAATAAAAGTAAAATCGCCGCTGGAAAATTCTGTGTTTGCCTGGGGAAACTCCCCGGCTATTTCCAGCACAAGGCCCGCAAGAGAATCGCTATCCCCTCTTATTGCCTCAAAAGTATCTGGTGACAGGCGCATAATCCTACATACATCATTGATCATTGTTTTGCCTTCAAATATATATGTGTTGTCGTCAATTTTTTTATTCACACTTTCCTCATCATCAAATTCATCTTTTATTTCGCCGATTATTTCTTCCATAATATCTTCCAATGTCACTATCCCGGAGGTACCTCCAAATTCATCAACAACAATGGCAAAATGTATGCGCCGGTTTCTAAATTCCTGCAATAAGTCTTCTATCAATTTTTGCTCGTGCACAAAGTATGCAGGCCGCATTAAAACACGCCAGTCGTAATTGTCCACTTTGCCTGCGTTAACATGCGGTAACAGATCCTTGGTATGCAAAATGCCTAATATTTCATCGAGGTTGCTTTTATATACCGGCAGGCGTGAATAATGAAGTTCTTCTATTTTTCTAACCAGGTTTTCAAAGTTACTACTATGTTCAACTCCGCTAACGTCGAGCCTTGTACGCATTATTTGCTTAAC
>JBGSIG010000708.1:0-7412 GCA_041742655.1 Ferruginibacter sp.
GCACTATGATATCCTACATTTCCAATACCCTGTACAACTACCCTTTTTCCTTCTACACCAACGGTTAGCCCAAGTTTCGACATTACTTCAACCATACTGCATACTTCGCGGATGCCATAAAAAACTCCTAAACCTGTTGCCTCTTTTCGGCCACGTACCCCACCTTGTGTAATAGGTTTACCTGTAACACAGCCTGCTCCATCAATTTCTCCGGGTTTAAGCGAAGTATAGGTATCTACGATCCACGACATTTCCCTTTCGCCTGTTCCATAATCTGGCGCAGGCACATCAATGCCCGGGCCTATAAAATTTTTCTTTACTAGCTCTGAGGTATAACGTCGCGTAATTTTCTCTAACTCATATACACTGTAAGTGCGGGGATTAATTTTTATACCGCCTTTAGCACCGCCAAAGGGAACGTTTACAATGGCGCATTTATAGGTCATCAATGCCGCAAGTGCCATTACCTCATCCTGGTTTACGCCGTCGCTAAAACGTATGCCACCTTTGCAGGGCGACTTGTGTTGACTGTGTTGAACGCGGTAGGCTTCAATTACTTCAATTGAACCATTGTCTCTTTTTATGGGGAATTTAAGCTTGTAAACACTGTTGCAAACTTTAATTTGTGTTAAAATGCCATTATCCCATTTGGTGAATTTGGCGGCTTTGTCAAAGCTTTTTTCGACTGACTTAAAAAAACTGTACTCGTGTTCTGCTGACATAATAGTAATTTAAATGATGCAATCGTAGTTTTAAAGTAATAACTGGCAAGTTAATTACTGGCCCATTTCGGGCATATTATCTGTAACAAATTTTATCCTTTATCATCTTTTCTTTCAGGCTGTTTTACTTCGTCTGGATGAGTAGTCTTTTTAATGCGAATTAATTGCCGGCTATTAGTTTCGTTCTTCCCGCAACCAAATTTAGCAAGCTGTTTATAAACAAAAAACTATACCAGCACTAAAGATTTTCTTTTTCGATTTTTGCTATTTTTCTGTCAATGCTTATCAGGTATAAAAATAAACCGGTTAAAATTGTAACACAAATAGCCACTACCACATATATTTTGCCGTTGCTGCGCATCACTGACTCGGAAGTAATATTATCCTGTGCAAAAACAGACATATTCATTAATACAATTGTAAACGTAAGTAATGAACAGTAAATTTTATTCCGCATTGATTAATTTTTTATCCTGTAATAAATTTATCCTGATATTTAAAGTGCTGATCCAAACGCCAAGCAAGGTCCACCCAATTACTGCAGGCCAAAAAACCATTCTCATGGTTGGGTCAAGGTCAGCGCCATTTAGTCCGGGGTTGCCTTCCACGCCTTTGCCTCCCGGGTGCAGCGATTCTACCAGCCTCGGCAGTATCATTATAAGCGGCACATAAATGAAATAAGCAAAGATGTTGTACACTGCACCAATCTTGGCTCTTTTATCAATGTCTGGCAATGAATTCCTTAATACCAGGTAGGCAAAATAAATCAGCATTGCAATTGCCACACCTATTTGTTTGGGATCGTTGCTCCACGGCTCACCCCAGGTATACGTGGCCCAGATAGACCCCGTGACAAGGCCAAGAATACCCATCACTATGCCCGTTTTTGCAAAAGCTACTGCATATATATCAAGCTTTAACTTGGGAGTGCGAAGGTAAGCGATAGAATAAATTAAAGAGATGGTAAATAATACAAGTTGCCCAAACCACATAGGGACATGAAAAAAAAGGTTTCTGATTGTTTCTTTAAGGTTTCCAATATCAGGAACTTTAATTAAAAACCCCGCGATAAATGTATATGCCAACAATACTACCGCCAATATTTTCCACCAGCTTTTACGCATTTATTTTATTAATGTGTTTGCAAAATTAGGGGAAACCCCCTGTTATGCAAATTGTAAATTTGTAAAAGGTTTTAAGTGTTTAGGGTAGCCAGCAGATGTTGAAAGCACGGATGATTTTTTGTGGTTGGGTTTATTCAGTTAACGGACTCTTTTAGGTGCAACAATAAAATTTTAATCGGCATATTTGATTAGTTTTATTCATGAACTGCAAAAAACATACAAAATATGATTGAATTGATTAAACAACCCTGGCATTGGCTACCTGCGGGAATAGTAATTGGGTTAACGGTGCCTGCACTGCTGCTGTTGGGTAATAAAAAATTTGGAATTTCTTCTTCGCTGAGGCATATATGCGCCATGTGTATACCGGCAAATATTCCTTTTTTTAAATACGAGTGGAAAAAGGAAATTTGGAACCTGTTTTTTGTGGCAGGTATTCTTATTGGCGGTTTTATAGCCGCCCGGTTTTTGCAAAACCCAGATGCCATTGTGGTAGCGCCAAAAACACAAATGATATTAGAACAATATGGAGTAAAAGATTTTACAGGATTGATGCCGCTTGATATTTTTAACTGGCAAAATTTATTTACCCTAAAGGGATTTTTCTTTTTTGTGATTGGCGGATTTTTTGTTGGATTTGGCACCCGTTACGCAGGGGGCTGCACTTCGGGGCATTCTATAATGGGCTTATCTAATTTGCAATGGCCATCGCTTGTAGCAACCATCGCATTTATGATTGGGGGGCTGGTAAGTGCTAATTTTATTTTGCCATTTGTTTTTAAATTTCTACAATGAAGAATATAAAGTATTTAGTAGTGGGTATTTTTTTTGGGATTGCTTTTGTAAAAGCCGAAGTAATTAGTTGGTTTCGTATCCAGGAAATGTTTCAGTTAACTTCTTTCCACATGTATGGCGTTATTGGAACGGCCGTTGTTACGGGAATGATTTCGGTGTTCCTTATTAAACGCCTTGGGATAAAAACATTTGGAGGCGAAACAATCGTTATTGAAGATAAAAAGTTTGATAAGGGCCAAATATTTGGGGGCTTGATTTTTGGAGTTGGATGGGCAATAACAGGGGCCTGCCCCGGTCCATTATTTGCACAGATTGGGGCTGGCTTTGGCGTGGTTACCATTACGCTGTTGTCTGCCGTGGGCGGAACATGGGTTTACGGTAAAATTTCAGAAAAATTATCCGGTTAACGGAAGGTGTAGATTAAGCTCAATCTTTCCATAAAAATGGAAATAATATAATAGAGAGTACGAGCACCATTATATCGAAACCAGCAATTAACAGGAATAGGTTTAGTATGGCACCATCTCTAAAAATTTCGCCAAAAGCAGCCTTCGACAGCCTTATTGTAAGTAACAATTGAGGGACAATTAGCGGAAATCCAAGAATAGCCAGTAAAGCGGCATTTTGTTGGGCCTTTGCTGCAACAGCGGCCAATAATGTAAATACAAGGCTGAGGCTAAGGCTTCCGAGACATACTATGCCTATAAAAAGCAGCGGGTTAATGAGCGGGTTTTTTAATAAGAGAAAAAATAGCCCAAGGCTTATTAAACTCATTAAAAGCATCAAAAGTATATTGTAAATAAGTTTGGCAATAATAAATTCTTTAGCGCCTGTTATAGAATAAAAATATAGCATGCGGCCATGACTTTCCTGTAAAAAGCTTTTTGCCACAGCATTTACGCAAACAAATAGTTGTATCACCCAAAATAAAGCATTCCAAACATCGGCTTCTGGATTATTAAGCGAAAGATACAATACAAATATGGTTGACGCTACATATAACGCCACACCATAAAAGCTATGCTGCTGGCGAAATTCAAGCAGGATATCTTTTTTTAATAAAGCAAAAACAGTTTTTGTCATATTATTATTCAGTAAGATTGTTTGTCCTCGCAAGTAAGTAAAGAAAGAAGAGAAATAGTTGATTTAGCATACATCAGACTTCAAAAAATCCTACATCAGACATTTACTTTATCCCTCCAATTGGGCGCATATTCTACACCTTGGTTCGTATATATCTTTTTCACCCAATATTACTTGCTTGTCGTCAGCTATTTTTCTATAACTGATATTTGCAATATTGCCACACCTGGAACAAATTGCGTGCAGTTTGGTAATATAATCTGCAATGGATAAAAGGTTGGGTACCTGCCCAAATGGTTTGCCCGTATAATCCATATCCAGGCCCGCAACAATTACCCTTATGCCTCGCAAAGCCAATTTTTCACATACATCAACTATTGCTTTATCAAAAAACTGTGCCTCGTCAATGCCCACTACATCTACATTTTGGGCAAGTGCTAAAATTTTTTGAGCGCTTTCTACCGGTGTGCTGCACACAAAATTTGTATCGTGACTTACTATGTTAACTTCATCATATCTAACATCAATAACCGGTTTAAATATTTCTGCTTTTAATTTGGCAATTTTTACTCTTTTTAGCCTGCGTATTAACTCTTCAGTTTTGCCGCTGAACATACTGCCACAAATAACTTCAATAGAACCACGCCCACCTTTTAAATACGGTTCGATAAACATTTATAAATATTTTTAAAATTGAGTTTGTAACTTTAATCGAATGTGTGCAAAGGTTACAGTTTTGGGTCATTAGAAAAAACTAATTTTTTCTTAGCGATTGTCAATTTAAAAAATAATAGTTTTTATGGAAAGAGTGGAGACAGTTTTGCAGAAGCTGCAAAAACAAATTGATGAAAAGTTGCCGGTGGATAGTTTATTATTAACTGTTCAAATGTTGCAGCATGAATTGATGCACTTAAAAACAACCGAGCAAACAGAAATAAATAAAGCAGTCTCCATATCAATGCCTTTTCAAATTGCAACACCATGGCCGTTGACAGAAAAAGAAGATATTTTAGAAGAAAAAACTGTAGAAATTTTACAGGTTGATGAAGCAGCGGTAGAGGCAGAGCTGGAAGAAATGAAACGAAATGTTACCACAATGCGACACATTGCATCGCACAACAAGCAGCGATTAACATTTGAACCCGATGAAGTGGAAATACCCACATTAATTCACCAAAATGTGGCGGCTCCAAAAAAGGAAATAAATGAAACAATCAGTAAAATAAACAAGTCTCGTAACGACTCCTTAAAAGGGAACACGACAGAGTTAAGTAGTAAATTGAGCGAAGGGCCCGTAAAAGATCTTAAAAAGGCAATTGGTGTAAACGACAGGTTTTTGTTTATCAACGAATTGTTCAGGGGCGACGAAGTAATGTATGAACGCAGCATCAAAACCATTAATAGTTTTACAATTTGGCCCGAAGCAGAATACTGGATTAAAAGAGAATTAAAAACCAAGCTTGGCTGGATCAATAGTCATGAAATAGTTAAACAGTTTGATCAGCTAATCAAGAGGCGCTTTTCCTGAATATAGTCCATAATTTTTTTTGATGCGCCATAATTGGAATACACATACTGCTTTGCTGCTTCGCCTGCAGCGGTTAACAATTGTTCATTTCTCCACAATTCTGTAATCATCTTTTCAAGTTCCAGCGCATTAGAAATGCTAAAACCTCCACCACATGCGGTTAAGTCGATTGCTTCTTTAAATTTTTCAAATTCGGGGCCGTAAATAACCGGTTTGCCATACACGGCGGCTTCCAGTACATTGTGTACGCCGTCTTCGCCAAATGCGCCACCAACATAGGTTATGTGAGCATAATGGTACAATCTCGAAAGCATTCCTACATTGTCAATGATCAATACATTAGAATTTAAGGATGGCGTTGCCACAAGATCAGAATAAAATATTGACCCGGCAAATTCCTGTTGCACAAATTTTAAATTTTCTTTATTAATTTCGTGCGGGGCAATAATAAATTTAATGGCGGGGTTGGCTCTTACATAATGTATCAATTCTTCCTCATCTTCTTCCCACGTACTTCCCGCCACAATTACCCGGTGTTCACCACAAAACTCTTTTACAAAAGGAACATGCTCAAATTTTTTGGCAATATCAATAACCCGGTCAAATCTTGTATCGCCGGTTATTGTCACATTTTTATCAATACCAATACCGGCCAGTAAATGCTGCGAATAGTTGTCCTGGATAAAAAAATGTGTAAAACAACTTAATGCATTTCTCCAGGTAGCGCCATACCATTTAAAAAAAGGTTGGCTTTCTCTAAAAATTCCTGAAACAAGCAATAGGGGAATATTTTGTTGTTTCAGTTCTTCAAGATAAAAAAACCAATACTCATATTTTACCCACAAAACCAACGAAGGATTAATTAGAGACACTAATTTTTTTGCATTTTCTTTACTATCAATTGGAAGGTATAAAACAGTATCAGCACCATGATAATTTTTTTGAACCTCGTAACCACTGGGCGAAAAAAAGCTCAATACAATACTAACTTCCAGATATTGCTTTTTTATATTTTCCAACACCGGACGCCCCTGTTCAAACTCGCCGAGGCTGGCACAATGCATCCAGATTGTTTTTACATTCTGGCTACTTTTACCTCCAATTACCGGAAAATTCCTTCTTCCCTTTATCCATAATTTCGACTTAGGATTCCAAAAAGACAAAAGCCTAATGCCTGCCACATATATTTGAAGAAAGATGGTATAAAAAAATTTAGCCAATATTATTTTTGTAACAAAGCTAACGGCAAATTTTCAATTGGCTGTAGTGGTTAAATTTTAGGGGACAAATTTGCGGCTGAACATCGAATCCCTATCTTTGCGATCGAAAAAAAATAATATATGAGGCCCCTGCAGATGGTAGATACAAAAACGCAATATTTCAAGATCAAAGCTGAAGTTGATGCGGCCGTGCTGAGCGTAATGGAAAGCGCTATGTTCATTGGAGGTAAAGTGGTGAACGATTTTGCAACAAATCTTGCCACCTACAACGGTGTTAAGCATGTGATTCCCTGTGCAAACGGCACCGATGCTTTGCAGATTTCAATGATGGCGTTGGATTTAAACCCCGGCGATGAAGTTATTACACCCTCTTTTACCTACATAGCAACTGTAGAGGCTGCAGCATTGCTTGGTTTAAAACCTGTTTTTGTAGATGTAGATAAACAAAGTTTTTGCATGGATGCTGAGGCTGCGGAAAAAGCTATCACATCAAAAACAAAAGCCATTATACCGGTTCATTTATATGGCCATGCGGCTGAAATGGAGAAGATAATGGCCATTGCCAAAAAGCATGATTTATTTGTAATTGAAGATAATGCACAGGCAATCGGTTGCGATTATTCGTTCAGCGATGGTTCATCAGCTAAAACTGGTGGCATAGGGCATATTGGCTGCACTTCTTTTTACCCTTCAAAAAACCTTGGCGCCTTTGGCGATGGGGGAGCAATATTTACAAATGATGATGCG
This sequence comes from Ferruginibacter sp., assembly GCA_041742655.1. Lineage (GTDB taxonomy): Bacteria > Bacteroidota > Bacteroidia > Chitinophagales > Chitinophagaceae > Ferruginibacter. Next base: position 7,220 of record JBGSIG010000708.1, read on the forward strand.
TTAGCTGAAAAATTAAAAATGATTGCCGCTCATGGGCAAAGCAAGCGCTATTATCATGATTTGGTGGGCTGCAATTCGAGGTTGGATGCCATACAGGCAGCAATATTGGATATTAAATTGAAACACCTGGATGAGTATATCGCAGCTCGCAGAAAAGCCGCTGATTTTTATGACAAGGCTTTTGCAGGTAATG
>JBGSIG010000709.1:0-4348 GCA_041742655.1 Ferruginibacter sp.
TGCCAGAATACCTGCTTCAGAAAAAAACATCATCACCAAGGTGCAGGCGAAGGCAAAAGACGGTAATTCACTAATGTCCGCAGCAGTCACTTCCATGATGCAGGGTCATTCACAGGCTGCTATGGGTCTGGCAATGAAAGCCGTACAGGCAGATCCGAAAAACATCATCTTTCAAAACAACCTGGCAGCTATTTTATCACAAAGCGGCTATCCTGAAAATGCAATCCCCTATTTAAAAAAATTATCCCGGCAAACGCCCGGCAACAGCACTGTATTGCATAACCTTGGTTATGCATGGCTTAACCTCGGAGAAATTGATACTGCCAAAAAATATTTTGGACATGCGGCTATGCGAAATCCTAATAATCCCGAAACAAATCTTTGTCGTGGCCTTATTGAAGAATTGAAAGGTGATCCCAAGTGTGAAAATGGATCCAAACGACGGTTGTCATACCTCTTCACCGATGACGAAGATGGTTTTGGAAAAGTACTCATCAAACCAAACCCAGGGTATTTTAACCAGTTTTCCTGTTAACCTTCCCTCCAACCCCACAGGCTCAACAAAAAATAAAAGCAGGTTTTAAAGTTCGTAATCTGTACATTTGAAGTCCTAAAAATGTTCAGTCTCAATTCCGTTGAAGAACCAGTGAAAATAATTGGTTACTATTAACATTATAAGTACGGCCAAGCTGTTTTATCTTTCGTTGCAAAATCTTTTTAAACAAAAATTTTAAAAACATGAAATTGACAAAACTATTAATGGCGATTGCCATTGTAAGTACCGTGAGCTTTGTAAGCTGCGGCCCAAAAGATGCGGACATCCAGACAGCCGTACAGGCTAAAATAAATGCTATGCCCGACATGGTGAAAGGCGCAACAGTTGAAGTAAAAGATGGCGTTGCAACGCTTAGCGGCGAATGTAAAGATGAAATGTGTAAAGCCGAATGTGAAAAAGCTGCAAAAGAAGTTAAAGGTGTAAAGTCTGTTGTTAGCAATTTTACTATTGCAGCCCCACCTCCGCCGCCGCCTGCACCAGTAGTTATCACTGCTGATGATCCCTTAACAAAAGGCGTTACGGATGCGACAAAAGATTTTCCGGGTGTGACTGCAACTGTAAACGATGGCGTGGTGTCGGTTACGGGTGAAATTTCTAAAGCTAACTGGAAAAAATTAAAAATGGCCTTAGATGGATTGCGTCCCAAAAAAGTTGACGGAAGCGGCCTTACAATTAAATAAACAAATAAAATTTTATAATCATGGCATTACAGGATAAATACAAAGAATTAACAGATGCTGCTACAGCAGCAGGTATCAGCGATTTGCAGGTACGGGAACAGGACAATGTTTTATACATAGATGGTACTGCTCCTTCAGGCGCTGTAAAAGATCAACTATGGAACATTTATGAAAAAATTGATCCTAACTTTTTAGCTGGCGATGTGGTGATGAATGTTAACGTAAATGTGGCCGCAACTGTTTCAAAAGTTAAAGTAACTACCGAAAGCAGCAATCTTAATATCCGCAAAGGGCCTGGTACCGATCAGCCTATTGTTGGAAAAGCGGCACACGGCGAAATAATTACCCTCATTAGCCAAAGCACCCCACAATGGTGGCTGGTACGCACCGACGACAATGAAGAAGGGTATGCCTATGCACAATATTTAACACCGGAAGCATAAGATATTTTATAAAACAAAAAGCCATCTTCAATAATGAAGGTGGCTTTTTTGTTTGCTTAACAAAGCAGAACTTTGCATCAAATTCTACATTATGAAATATTTAATCAAGAGCAGCTATTCAATATTTTTATCTGTTTTATTATTAGCTTGCAATGCACAAACCAACACTGCTTTAACCGCGGATGAATTTCAAAAGAACATCGAAGACCCAGCTGTACAAATATTAGATGTAAGAACTCCATCGGAGTATTATAGCGGCCATATAAAAAATTCGCTACAAGCCGACTGGACAGACAAAAAAGAATTTAACAGGCGCATTGAATTTATTGATAAAACCAAACCCGTTTACGTGTATTGTCTATCTGGCGGAAGAAGTGGTGAAGCAGCAAAAGAAATGCGTGCTGCAGGTTATACAGAAGTATATGAATTAACAGGTGGCATCAATGCATGGAAAGCTGATGGTTTGCCCCTGGCAGGAAAAGCCGATGAAAAACAAATGAGCATTGAACAATTTAACACCGCTATTAACGCCCCTGGAACTGTACTGGTAGATTTTGGTGCAGAATGGTGCCCGCCCTGCAAAACGATGGAGCCCGTTTTAAAAAGTTTACAGGCTAATAATCCAGGAAAATTTTCATTGCTAAAAGTCGATGGCGGAAAAGATGAGGCCATAATGAAGCAGTATGCTGTAACAGCGTTACCCGTGTTTATTATTTTTAAAGATGGTAAACAATTTTGGCGCAAAGACGGAACGGCGTCGGAAAAAGAAATAGCCAATGCACTATAAGCAACATTAATCCTGCGACAATTCCTTTATAAAGTCTCCCACCAAATAACTTATCAGTTTTCCGGTGGTATCGTTTTTTCTGCCATCTGCAAGTTGCGAAGCGCCTTCGCAGATGTGCAGGTAGGCAGGCTTGGCATCCTGGGCAACAAAAGTTATAAACTGCCTTGCCTGCAATGCAGTGATACCTGAAGGAGTTGCCGCACTGGTTAAAATATTTTCTACACAATCAAGATCCAATTCTATTCCCGAATAAGTATCTTCTGTAAAGCCTGTAGCATGCGCAACTGCCTGAATAAAATTCTTTCTCTCCCTTAAAAAAATATCTTCGTAGGTAATATAATCTACAAAGGGATCGTTGTGAATATCCATTAATACATTTTGCGGAATATAATTTTCGTGTGCGCCGATCAAACAATATTTTCCCAGGTACCCATCATCGGCAGCATATTTAAATGCATTGCCACTGTGCCTGCCTTCTGTATTTTTAAAACCTGCATGGGCATCCAAATTAATAACATTAATTTGGGCGAGGGGCACCATATCCGCTTTATGCATTCCTTTAGCCGCCCCTTTAATAATGGGATAAGAATTATTATGGCCTCCCCCCACAATCACCGGTATTCTTTTAAAGGAGCTAATTACTTTTATTAAATTTTCCACTTCTTCATCAATAGTATTCACCGCATGGCGATAGGCTTCTATCAATTCATCCGCATCATCCGCATTGTTTTCAATAAGATATTTGATATCGCCAAAATCGAAATGCCCCAGCAACAAAATATCGTCGCCCGTTAAAAAATCATTACTTTGGGTATTTAAAAAACTCATTAAAAAAGGCAGCCATACCGTATCAGCGCCACCAATGCCATAGTTAGCCTTTATGCCGATATCTTCAGGAATACCCAGTAACACGTATTTTGCTGACGATTGCTGCAACGCTTCAATCCAATTGTCTGTCGAACTTAAAACTTTTATCCGCTCCCCTACTTTAGTCTCAAAGCGGCGAATTTTGGTGACAGATAAAATGTCGTCTTTTGAATAAAACTTAAAATGTTTCATATTGGGAAGATAGCCAAATTTGAAATGAAATAAGGATCATCTATTTTATTTTTTTGTCACGCTTATGTTATACCTGATAATTAAAATGATGTTGCAGCGCTTTGGCGACACCGTCATTATTATTGGTGTCAGTAACAAAATTGGCCGCCAGTTTTATTTCTTCAGGTGCATTGCCCATGGCAACACCCATACCTGCAAATTCAATCATCCCTTTATCATTATAATTGTCGCCAATGGCAATAATTTCGTCTTTGTTAATTCCGTACCGGTTTATTATAAACTGAATGGCTTTTGCTTTGGACGCTTCAAGGCTCATTATCTCTAGATAATTAGGCTGTGATTTATAGATATTCAATTTTCCGTCGTGCAATTCGTTTAATCTTTTTTCGGCAGATAGGATTAGATCTTTGTCACCCGCTATCAACACTTTATTAGGCCCGGTAGCCAGTAGCTGCCAGCCGCTAAGCGTTTGGTGAAACGGTTGAATTTTTATTTTAACAGGGGTTATCTTTTGCTCCTTCTTAATGCGGTCATTTTCTATTTCTGCATACCAATCCATGTTGCTGTAATACATAGATGAAAGTTCTGTTTCCCTTAATTCATTGTAAATGGTAACAGCATCCGGTAACGAAATAGCCGACTGAAAAATAACTTCGTTGTTATGAATAATATAACCACCATTAAGGCTAACCACAGGCATATCATCTGTAACAACACTTTTGCTGATAGGCAAAATTCCATGCAAGGGCCGGGCAGAAATAAGCACAGTCAAAATACCTTTCTCCTGTAATTTCTGCAAGGCCTGTTTATTGGCATCACTCAC
>JBGSIG010000710.1:0-6572 GCA_041742655.1 Ferruginibacter sp.
CAATTATTTTTTGTGAGATATACCCCTGGGCAATTCCACCAAGATCTAATTGCATCCCCGGTTGCGGCAAGCTTACTCTTCTATTAACAGTATCGATAATTAGTTTATTGAACCCAGTTAATTTCCTCGTAAGCTGCACTGAATCCTCCCTTGGAAATTGCTTTGTTTTTTTATATTTTCTCCAAAATTTCGACAGTGGCCCAATGCTGATATCGAAAGCACCATCACTTTTATCAAAAGCATTTTTAGACAAAAGCAATATATCATACAATGCAGGCGACACGGTTACAGGCATAGCATTGATACCTGCAGATGCACTTAATTTAGACAACTCACTGCTGTCAATATAATCACTGAAAATAAATACGAAGGAATCAACCAGGTTAAAACATTGCTTTGCCAACAGGGAAGCCTGCACGCTATCATTTGAATAAAAAATAATTGAAAACGGAGAGCCCATCTTTGAGGCTGAAAAACTAAATCGCTGTTGTTGCGCAATTCCAATGATGGCGATACAAACAACAAAAATGAGTAAAAACAGCCTGCTAAACAAGATTTAATTTTTTTGTAAATGAATGTTGGTAAATTTAAGCCACAAAAATATAAACCATGCAACGAAGAAAATTTATGCAGCAATCATTATTGGCCGGTGGCGCATTGCTTGCACCAGCCGCTGGTGTATTTGCAAACGGTAAAACTGGCAATACAACTGCTGATGAAAAACCCTTTCATCTTAACTACGCTATACATGACGGAATGTTTAAAAACCTGGCAGGCAGTAACTTCATTGATCAAATTAAATTTGCCCACAGCCAGGGATTTCGTGCCATTGAGGATAATGGAATGATGGGCAGGCCTGCAGAGGAACAAAAAAAAATTGGCGATACGCTTGCAAGCCTCGGTATGACGATGGGCGTGTTTGTACTTACATCTGACAACTGGCATTGGAAAACTTCTTTAACAACAGGCAAACCGGAATGGACAGAAAGAATGTTAAAAGATTGTAAGGAAGCGGTAGAAGTTGCGAAGCGTTGTAATGCCAAATGGATCACTGTTGTGCCAGGTAATTATGAACGAAGCCTTTCCCAGGATATTCAAACTGCCAATGTAATCGATGCACTTCGAAAGGCCGCTGATATTTTTGCGCCAAATGGTTTGGTGATGGTACTGGAAGCGCTGAGTGATAACCCTGATCTGTATCTGCGGCACTCAGACCAGACTGTGATGATTTGTAAAGCAGTCAACAGCCCTTCCTGTAAATTTCTATTTGATATGTACCACATGCAACGCAATGAAGGAAATATTATCAATAATCTAAATGCTGCGTGGGATGAAACAGGCTACCTGCAAATTGGTGATAACCCCGGAAGAAATGAACCCGGCACCGGCGAGATGAATTATAGAAATATATTTAAACACATTTACAATAAGGGCTATAAAGGCATTCTGGGTATGGAACATGGCAACGCTACAAAAGGCAAAGAAGGTGAACTGGCGTTGATAAAAGCTTATCGCGAAGCGGATGATTTTTTGTAGGTGAATGGTGAATAGGCAATGGGCAATGGTGAAAAATTGAAGATTATTATTGTTATGAAATTTCAGCAACGTCCGTCAGCAATCGGATGAGCCTTAGCCTGGTTGAGGAGCCGGCAAAAATTTCTCAACGCTGTACAAGCTTCTTCAGCGAAAATTACTGTTGTAAAACTCTTAAAGATGAAAGACAAAAAACCCCTCTACAAAATAAAAGTGAATGAGTTTGAATTTGAATTTTCTGAAGATCAGGTGAATGCCTTTGACATCGTACAAAAATCTGCAACAGAATTTAATGTTTTGAAAGATCATCGTTCGGTGAATGCAAAATTATTAAATGCAGATAACAACGATAAAAATTCAACCATAGAAATTGAAGGGGAAATATACACAGTTACCATCAAAGATGAATTGGACCAGGTGCTGGAAAATATGGGCTTTGGATTAGCTACCAATAAACAGGTAAAAGAAATAAAGGCCCCCATGCCGGGGCTGGTGTTGGAAATAGCAGTAACAGAGGGGCAACAGGTAAATGAAGGTGACAAGATTTTAATATTGGGGGCCATGAAGATGGAGAACAGTATCACGGTAAGTGTGAATGCAACCATAAAAAAAATTGCCGTTGCCGCTGGTGATGCCGTAGAAAAAGGACAGGTATTAGTAGAGCTGAAATAACTAATAGTTTTGTATTAATTCGTGTACTTAATGCTTTTAAATCGGATAGCTATTGGATCATGCATAAAAAATATACTACAGCATGCAAAAAATATTAGTTGCCAACCGCGGAGAAATTGCCTTGCGCATTTTGCGGACCATCCGAAAAATGGGTATTCAATCGGTAGCTGTTTTTTCTGAGGCCGACAGAAATGCGCCGCACGTATTGTTTGCAGATGAAGCTGTTTGTCTGGGTGCCGCGCCATCAAGCCAGTCGTATTTAAATGGCGATAAAATAATTGAATTTTGTGCCGCATTAAAAGTAGATGCCATTCATCCGGGATATGGATTCCTTAGCGAAAATGCGGACTTTGCGCAAAAAGCGGAGGATGCAGGAATTATTTTTATTGGCCCAACTGCCAAAGCTATGCGGATAATGGGGTCTAAACTGGCCGCCAAAGAATGTGTTAAACAATATAATATTCCTATGGTGCCTGGCATTGATAAAGCCATTGAAAATATTACCGTTGCAAAAAAAACTGCCAATGAAATAGGCTATCCCATTCTTATAAAAGCGTCTGCCGGCGGTGGTGGTAAGGGCATGCGCATTGTAGAGAAGGAATCGGAGTTCCTGGAACAAATGCAACGTGCTGTAAGTGAAGCTAAAGCCGCCTTTGGTGATGGCGCTGTTTTTGTAGAAAAATATGTAGGCTCGCCGCGCCACATTGAGGTACAGGTATTGGCAGATAAACAAGGCAACACGGTCCATTTATTTGAACGGGAATGCAGCATACAAAGAAGGCACCAGAAAGTTATTGAAGAATCTCCTTCTTCTATATTAACACCTGAGCTTCGGAAAAAAATGGGCGAGGCAGCAGTGATGGTAGCAAAATCATGCAACTATACAAGCACCGGTACTGTTGAATTTTTAATGGATGAAAAACTGAATTTTTATTTTCTTGAAATGAATACAAGGCTGCAGGTAGAGCATCCCGTTACAGAAATGATAACCGGTATAGACCTGGTAGAAGAACAAATAAAAATAGCCTGTGGCGAACCGCTTGGTTTTACCCAGGATGATATTACCATCAACGGGCATGGGCTGGAACTGCGGGTATACGCAGAAGATCCGCTGAATAATTTTCTTCCCTCCATCGGCACATTAACCAAATATGTAAAACCAACAGGCGATGGAATTAGGGTTGATGATGGGTATGAGGAAGGCATGGATATTCCTATTTATTACGACCCCATGATTGCTAAACTTGCGGTGCATGGCAAAGACAGGAATGACGCCATACAAAAAATGAAAAGGGCCATTAAAGAATATATTATCGAAGGCGTGGCCACCACATTACCTTTCGGAACTTTTGTTTTTGAGCAGGAAGCTTTTTTATCAGGTAATTATGATACGCATTTTGTAAAGGATCATTACACCCCCGAAAAAATAAAAGAAAAACAAAAAGCCAATGCAGCAATAGCGGCTATTGTTGCATTAAGATACCGGCTGGAACTACAAAAAATCACCAACCCGGTCGTTAACAAAACTACTAGTTGGAAGAGAAGGCTGGCGTGAGTGGTGAATGGTGAGTGGCAATAAGAAATAGGCAATAGTGAATAGGCAATAAGCAAAATGAAATAGGCAACAGTAAATAAGCAATAATAAAATGCAGGTTGGGTTACTGCCGGTGGTTTTAAAATAAGACAAACGCATGAAATCGAAAGTTGATATACTTAGAAAAAAACTGGAAGAAGGAAAATTAGGGGGCGGAGCTGAAAGAAATACTACGCAACATAAAAAAGGAAAACTCACCGCAAGGGAACGGATTAGTTTGTTGATGGACGAAGGATCGTTTGAAGAAATTGGTGCATTGGTGGTTCACCGTACAAAAGACTTTGGTATGGATAGCCAGCAGTTTTATGGCGACGGTGTTATTACAGGTTACGGCACTGTAAACGGCCGGCTGGTATATGTTTTTGCGCAGGACTTTACTGTTTTTGGCGGCGCCTTATCTGAAACACATGCAGAAAAAATTTGCAAAATAATGGACCTCGCCATGAAGACAGGCGCACCCATGGTCGGGCTCAACGATTCGGGTGGAGCAAGAATACAGGAAGGCGTAAGATCGCTCGGCGGATATGCGGATATCTTTTACAGAAATGTGCAGTCTTCCGGAGTGATTCCGCAGATCTCTGCTATAATGGGGCCATGCGCAGGCGGTGCCGTGTATTCACCTGCCATAACAGATTTTACGTTGATGGTTGAAAATACCAGCTATATGTTTGTTACCGGGCCTAACGTTGTAAAAACTGTTACCAACGAAGAAGTAAGTTCCGAAGAACTCGGCGGTGCCTCTACGCATTCTACCAAATCGGGGGTTACGCATTTAACTGCTGCCAACGATATGGAATGTATTGAGCAGGTAAAAAAGCTGTTAAGTTATATGCCGCAAAACTGCGAGGATGTTTCACCAAAAGAACCATACACACCGCAGGATGAAACAAGGGAGCAACTGGAAAAAATTATTCCGGCAAGCACCAATCAGCCTTATGATATGCGTGATGTAATTGCGGGTATTTGTGATGCGGATTCTTTTTTTGAAATACATAAAACTTATGCAGAAAATATTGTGGTTGGGTTTGCAAGATTAGCCGGCAGAAGTATTGGTATTGTTGCCAACCAGCCAGCCTGCCTGGCCGGGGTGCTGGATATTGACAGTTCTAAAAAAGGTGCAAGGTTTACCCGCTTTTGCGATTGCTTTAATATTCCTTTACTGGTACTGGTAGATGTTCCAGGTTTTTTGCCGGGCACCGACCAGGAATGGCATGGCATTATTACCAATGGCGCCAAATTATTGTATGCATTAAGCGAAGCCACTGTGCCCCGTGTTACAGTAATTACCCGTAAAGCTTATGGCGGCGCTTATGATGTAATGAACTCAAAACATATTGGAGCCGATATGAATTTTGCATGGCCAACTGCAGAAATAGCGGTGATGGGTGCAAGAGGCGCCAGTGAAATAATTTTTAAAAAAGAAATTTCAGAAGCTGCGGACCCGGCAAAAAAATTACAGGAAAAAGAAGCCGAGTATGCAGAAAAATTTGCCACGCCTTATCTTGCTGCCGAACGTGGGTTTATAGATGAAGTAATAGAGCCAAAAGAAACCCGTAAAAAACTGATAAAGACATTCGCCATTTTAGAAAACAAAGTTGTTAAGCGGCCGAGAAAAAAGCACGGGAATATTCCGTTGTAGTTTATAATAAACAGGAGTGATCTACCAAAATTTAATCGACGAAACGCCTTGTTGCATATATTTACGTGCCGCCTGTAATCGTAAAATTATAAGTCGTAGAACAGCATTTAAGCGGGTATCAATTAAGCAGACCGGCTTAACAATAATTATTTAAAACTAAAAAAAATGAAAAGTAAATTCTTCTTAATAATTGTTGCCTTTATGGGCTTGGCAAGTTGCAAAACCAGTCAACTGATTCACGCTTCAACACCAGGGAATGAACTGTTTAAAGTGGCAGTTCTATATCCAAACGGAGAAGGAAAAACTTTTGACATGGACTACTATGAAAATACACATATGCCTATGGTGGCTGGATTTTTAGGCAGTAATTTACAATTTTATGAAATTGATAAGGGCATAGCGGGCAGAACACCAAATGATAAAGTGCCTTATTTGGCTGTTGGTTATTTTTACATAAAAGATGTTGCTGAATATAATAAAGCGATAGTACGAAACAGAGATACAGTAATCAATGACTTTAAAAACTATACAAATATTCAGCCTGTTATACAAATAAGTGAAGTAAAGCAATTGGGTTTCAATAATGCAAAATAAAGAAAAGAACCAGAACATTAAAGCATATAAACTGAAGAAATAAATCTTATAGCCGAACGTTGTTTTATAGATGAAGTGATAGAACCAAAAGACACCCGTAAAAAACTGATAAAGACTTTCGCCATTTTAGAAAATAAAGTCGTTAAGCGGCCGGGGAAGAAGCATGGGAATATTCCGTTGTAATTAATGAAAGAAATTTTGAAACATGATTGCTTGTATTATATTGACTTCTATACACTTTATGACACTTACTTTTAAAGCAACTTACGAAAGAATTATTAAATGTTGATATCTAGGGCATTTTATCCTGCTGGCAATAGTGTTTAAATTTCATCTAATCGGTAGTAACAATTTCTTGTTTAGGCGACTTGTTTTTTATCGGTAAGTATAATGCAGTTTATAGCCTGCAAACTGACAGTGGAGACATAACAAGAGTTGCTGAGAATTTAGAACAATATCAATACTCTTTAACTAAAGATGACAAAATTGATAACTGGTTTCTTCCTCTTTTCGTTGAAAAATATTAGCTGCTGGCAAGAC
>JBGSIG010000711.1:0-2294 GCA_041742655.1 Ferruginibacter sp.
ATGAAGCAGTAAAAAAGAAACAGCATATTAGCGAAGAGTGGATGAAAATAGTGAAAATATTAGCCAGTTAAAAGTGCATAGAATAATCTATCGCACTTTTTACTTTTATCCTTTTTTGATTACTTAATAAACAAAATAAAATATAATGAGCAAAAACCTGGTTAAATATCTGCATACAGAAATGGATAAAGAAGCAGGCATTCACCATACTATTAAAAGAACAAAAATTGTGGCCACTGTTGGCCCTGCCTGTTCTACCTACGAAAAACTGTTGGAACTGGTGCAAGCTGGTGTGAATGTTTTTCGTTTGAATTTTTCGCACGGCGCTTATGAGGATAAAAAAATTATCATTGATTTTATAAGGCGGATAAATTCGGAACAACCGTACAACATAGCCATTTTGGGAGATCTGCAAGGTCCCAAACTTAGGGTGGGAGAATTGGAAAATGGCCAGATTGAACTGAAAGATGGCAGTGAATTTATTTTTACTACCGAAAAAATAGTTGGTACTAAAGAAAAAATTTATGTGTCTTATGCCAATCTTGCCAAAGATGTAAAAGTAGGCGAACGTATTTTTTTGGATGATGGTAAAATGGAAGTACAGGTAAAAGAAATATTGAATGACACTGAAGTGAAAATTTCTGTAACGCTTGGTGGCATTTTGTTCCCTAAAAAAGGTGTTAACCTGCCCGACTCTGCCTTAACAATGCCGTCGCTTACAGTTAAAGATATAGCAGACCTTGATTTTATTATCAGTCAAAATCTTGATTGGATTGCGTTGTCTTTTGTACGCCACGCCGATGACATTATTGATCTTAAGAAAAGAATAACGGCCCAGAAAAGCATGGCGAAAGTTATCGCAAAAATTGAAATGCCGGAAGCCCTAAAAAATATCCGCGACATTATTATTGAAAGTGACGGCATAATGATTGCCCGTGGCGATCTTGGAGTAGAAGTACCTGTTGAGCAGGTGCCAATCATACAAAAAGAGATCATCGTTAAATGTATGCATCGTGCCAAACCGGTAATTGTGGCAACGCAAATGATGGAAAGTATGATGGAACGTACCAAACCAAACCGCAGTGAAGTAACCGATGTGGCAAACGCTGTGCTGGAAGGGGCCGATGCTGTAATGTTAAGTGGAGAAACTGCCATGGGGCAATATCCCGCACTGGTAGTAGAAATGATGACCAAGATTATTTTGCAGGTAGAGCGCACTTTATACGATTACAACAGAGACGATATCTTAGCGCCACAGCCCCATTCACCTTCGTTGCTAAGTGATGCGCTTTGCTACAGTGCCTGTAAAATGGCTAAAGATGTAAATGCAAATGCTTTGATTGGCATGACGCAAAGTGGTTACACTGGCTTTGTATTGAGCAGTTACCGACCAAAATCTCCTTTGTATATTTTTAGTAAAGAGAAAACATTGATTAACCAGCTAACATTAAGTTGGGGTGTTAGGGGGATATTTTATGCCGAAGAAGAAAGCCTGGATGACATCCTGAATGACCAGATAAATATTTTGAAAGAAAGAGGGTTTCTTAAAAAAGGCGATATTGTAGTAAATACAGGTAGTACGCCAATTGATCAGCATCTTCCAACCAATCTTTTAAAAGTATCTACTGTTGAATAAATTGCTGTAACTTTTTTTTTAATAAATGCCCTGTTAAAGGGCATTTATTTTTTGTATCAAATATTGTTAGTGCCAAACGCAGATAATAACAGCCGCAATAATATGGCCAATCAGCGTATATCCCCCGTTAATGTAGTGAAGGCCGAGTGGTCTCTTTTCGTACAGGTAGCTGTTACTGATAGAGGTGGTTCCAAAACAAATGCCTGTTAATGCCCCCAATTTTACACCCTGGCTAAATAGCGAAAGATGTAAATATGCGGCGAGTATCGCAAGGCCAATGCACGACACAAGGATGGTAAGAAAAGAAGTGATCATGATTGCTGCCATCCCTTTTGTAGCGTTCGGATCGCTTGCATCAATTTTTAACAGTGCAAGCCATCTTGGAGCAAATAGTACTTTAGAATACCAAAGGGCACCCAAAGCAAAATAGGCTAACGCTGCTACCAGCACCGCAAGCCAGTGAATGTCTTTTATAATTTCTGGATTCATAATAAATTGGTTTAGTATTCCGCTGTTAGCGAAACGGTTAAAATGAACAGAAAAATACAATATGCTTTTATAAAATGCAAGTGGTAGTTATAAACCCGTGTGGAAAATGACGTGTAGCTTACAGTTCAACGGCCTGGAAGTCTATGATTACATAGGTCATGCTTCAATT
>JBGSIG010000712.1:0-1695 GCA_041742655.1 Ferruginibacter sp.
TATTTATCTAACGAAAAAATAGCCATAAGAATATGACAATCGATTACTCAAAATATGCAGATGGACTTGTACCTGCGATAATACAGGATGATGCTACACGTAAAGTATTGATGCTGGGTTTTATGAACAATGAAGCATTGACAAAAACTCAGGAATTACAGAAAGTCACTTTCTACAGCAGAACTAAAAATCGGTTATGGACAAAAGGAGAGGAGAGTGGCAATTTTCTTTTATTAAAATCTATAAGTGTTGATTGTGATAACGATACCTTACTTATAAAAGTCAACCCTGTCGGGCCTGTTTGCCATACAGGTGCAGATACCTGTTTTAATGAAAAAAATGCAGGGCACAATTTTCTCTTTGAGTTAGAAAAAATTATTGCTGATAGAAAAAGTAATCCTACGGATGAATCTTACACGTCTTCTTTATTTAAAAAAGGCATCAATAAAATTGCCCAGAAAGTTGGTGAGGAAGCCGTAGAACTGGTTATTGAAGCAAAAGACGATAATGATGCATTGTTTAAAGACGAAGCTGCAGACCTGTTATTTCATTATTTAATTTTATTACAAGCTAAGGGGTTCGGTTTAGGAGATATTATTGAAGTTTTAAAGAAGCGGCATACCCCCATCCCCTAAAGGGCAGTTCTTTAAAGGGTGTGCATTTGATTTAAAGACTATGCAAGAAGTTATAGAGTCGTCGAGTAACGCCTTTAGGGGGAAGGGGCGACCTAATTCATCATCAACACATTCACACTCCGCTGTAAAATATTAAAGGCAATTTCTGCCATTAGGTTTTCTTTGTCTAAGGTGGGGTTTACTTCTGTAATTTCAAAACAGCACAGCTTTCGGTTCTGCATAAATTTACTTATTAAATCTTCAGCTTCTCTTTCTTTTAAACCGTTGCTAACGGGCGTGCCTGTACCACGGGATATAGATGAATCAAGGCTGTCTACATCAAAGCTTACATAAATATCGGTGCAGTCACTCAGGTAACGTAATGCTTTACGGCTGGCACTTTCAGCACCATTGCGCCTGACTTCGCTGGTAGTTATTACTTTTATTCCATGTTTCTCAATCAGCGCTCTCTCTTCTTTTTCAAAATCTCGCAGCGAAATAAAAACCACATCTTCCGGTAAAACTTTGGGCATAATTCCACCAATATTTTTTAGCTGTTCCCAAATCTTTTTTGTCTTTTCATCCAGTTCGTGCGTTTTGCAATCTTCATTGTCTTCGCCTATGGCAATGGCAAGCGGCATACCATGCATATTGCCGGTTGGGGTGGTATAAGGTGTATGCATGTCTGCATGTGCATCTATCCAGATAACCCCCAGCTTACTTTTTGGCTTTGCCATTTTAATACCGGCAATGGTACCGCCGGAGCTGCTATGGTCGCCACTTAATATTACAGGAAAAAAATGTCCTTTAATGGAATCGCATACCGCCTTACTTAACCTTTCATAAATATTTAGTACACCTGTTATTCTTTTGGCATAAGGTGATTGAATGGGTTCAAACAAAAGGTTATTTTCAACTTCTATTTTTTCGGAAGGAAAGTGTACAAAAAAGTTGCTCATAAAATCCAGCGCTGCAATTTTAATGGCGTCGATACCTAAACTGGCACCACGGGTACCAGCACCAATTTCGCTCGGAACTTCAATTAATTTTATATTCTTCATAAAAATTTTATTGCCGCAGC
>JBGSIG010000713.1:0-7382 GCA_041742655.1 Ferruginibacter sp.
GGTCAGTTTGCCAACTCAATAGATACAGTGGAAGCAGCGGGCATTACAAAGACAATTCTTTTATCATCATCGGCAAATGCCTATACTTTGCCTACACCTGCAAGAATAGAACTCAATAGCCTGCAAACGATAGAAGATGTAAGCAAATTCAATCGTAAAAATATTCCGGTGGCTGTTTTGCTGGAAGGTGAATTTTCGAGCATGTTTGCCAACAGGGCCAGCACTGCGCAGTTAGATACTTTGAAAAGGTATAATATTAATTTTCTAAAACAGAGTGGTGACGCCGGGAAAGTAATTGTTGTGGCCGATGCAGACATTGTACTTAACCAGATATCAGAATCAATTGGGCCACTGCCTATGGGAATGAATAAATACACCAAAATTCAATATGCTAACAATGATTTCTTTTTGAACTGCACAGAATATCTTGCTGACAAGAATAATATTTTGGATGCAAGGGCAAAAGATTACACACTTAGGCTGTTGGATGTACAAAAAACGATTGAACAAAGGTCTTATTGGCAAATGATAAATATAGTGGTTCCAATATTGCTTGTGTGTTTATTTGGATTTTGCTACCAATGGTGGCGCAAAAGAAAATATACTAAATAGATACCATGGAAAAAATGCAAATAATATACCTTGTTTTTGTTTTAGTAGTTGTGGTGGCGTTAGTTTTCGACCTGGGGCTATTGAGTAAAAAAAACCAGGTAGTCACATTTAAAACAGCATTTGTACAAACCTTGTTTTGGGTATTGCTATCTGTTGCTTTTTGTATTTTTATTTGGTTTCTTGATGAAGGAGGGCATGGTAAATCCGATGCGGTGGCTTACTTTTCCGCCTATCTTTTAGAATGGTCCCTTTCTATAGATAATATTTTTGTTTTCATTATTATCTTTTCATTTTTTAATGTTGAAGAAAATAATTACTCCCGTGTGTTACTGGCTGGTATTTTAATGGCAATCATTTTCAGGATATTGTTTATTGCGGTGGGTAGCCAGTTGGTGGCAAGGTTTGATTGGGTGATGTATATTTTCGGCGTATTTTTAGTGTACACAGGAGTAAAAATGTTTCGTAGCAACGAAGAGGAAGAATTTTCACCCGATGATAACTGGGCATACAAGTTTCTGAAAAAAATTATGCGTACTACCAATGAGCCGGCTCATGGCCGCTTTTTTATAGTAAGAGACAAGAAAATATTTTTCACTAAACTGGCAATGGTAGTGGTAATGCTTGGATTAATAGATATTGTTTTTGCGATTGATTCCATCCCGGCCGTCTTTTCGATAATACCCGATCCTTCAAAAAAAATGCTCATCTATTCTTCTAATATTTTTGCTGTGCTTGGTTTACGGAGCCTGTTTTTTTTATTGCGTGGCGCTGCCGACAGGTTTAATTTTTTGCAGCAGGGTATAGCCATCGTGTTGTTATTTATTGGCATAAAAATGCTGGTAGTAACATGGGTACACATACCGGTATGGATATCGTTACTGGTAATTATTTTTTGCATTGGGGGCTCCATTGTCTATTCAACCTGGCACAAGGGTAAACATGGCAGTAACAATATTGTCGAGTGATTATTCATCCTAAAAGGAATTTTTGTACACCACTTCTCAAATAACACAAATAATACAGGCACAATGGTTGCAGCAAAATAAGAACGCTGCCATTGAGCATATTTTATTAGATAGCCGCAAATTATTGTTTCCGGAAACATCTTTATTTTTTGCTTTGGCAGGCCCGCGTAGAAATGGAGATACTTTTATCAGCGAATTGTATAAAAGGGGAGTAAGAAATTTTGTAGTAGATGAAAGGTTGTCTGCAGAAGAAATAGCGCCGCATACAGATGCTAATTTTTTAAAGGTAAATGATGTATTGCACGCATTACATTTATTGGCTGCTTTTCATCGAAAACAATTTACTATTCCTGTAATTGGAGTCACGGGCAGCAATGGTAAAACAATCGTAAAAGAATGGCTTTACCATTTATTGAATGTTCATTATACAATTGTAAGAAGCCCAAAAAGTTACAATTCACAAATCGGCGTGCCGCTAAGTATTTGGCAATTGAATGCCGGGGCTACCCTTGGTATTTTTGAAGCCGGTATTTCGCAGCCCGGCGAAATGCAGGAGCTTGAAACAATTATTGAACCTACCATTGGGATATTTACAAATATCGGGGAAGCACACAGCGAAGGTTTTCTTGATAAGCGACAAAAAATAGATGAAAAACTGAAATTGTTTTTGCGCAGTGAATTTTTGATTTACTGTAAAGATGATCCGGATATAAATGACGCTGTGGGTAACTTTGTAAATAATGTAAGAATTGATAATTCACTGCGACTTTTTTCCTGGAGTAAAATATCAACAGCCACATTGCAGGTTACCGCAATAGAAAAAAAAGATGGGCGCACAATGATAACTGCTGTTCATCAGCGGGCCGAAACATTTAGCTTATCTATTACAATTCCTTTTATTGATGATGCAGCCATTGAAAATGCCATCACCTGCTGGTGTGTACTATTGCATTTCAACATTCCTGATGCGGTAATTGCAGAGAAAATGTTGCGGTTGCGTTCCGTAGAAATGCGGCTCGAGTTAAAGCGGGGAATTAATAACTGCTCAGTAATCAATGATAGTTATAGCGCCGATATTAATTCTCTTACTATAGCACTTGATTTTTTGGTGCAACAACAACAGCATCCTAACCGTACTTTAATATTGAGCGATATTTTGCAATCGGGTAAAAGCAGTAGTCAATTGTATGCAGAAATTGCAAGCATTCTGCAACAAAAAAATATCAATCGTTTTATTGGTATTGGCCCTGAAATTTCTCACCAAAAGGAAGCATTCAACAATATTCCTCAAACATTTTTCTTTACAACTATTGAAGAATTTAAGCAACAGTTTTATACACTTCATTTTTACAATGAAACCATCTTGCTGAAAGGTGCCAGAATTTTTGAGTTTGAACAGATCAGTCATTTACTGGAAGAGAAAATTCACCAGACTGTACTGGAAATTAATTTAAATGCCATTACCTATAATTTAAATAAATACCAGCAACTGTTGCATACCGGTGTAAAAATTATGGCGATGGTAAAGGCATTCAGTTATGGTAGCGGAAGCTATGAGATTGCTAATTTATTACAGTTTCATAAAGTAGATTACCTGGCAGTGGCTTACACCGACGAAGGGGTGGAATTGAGAAAGGCGGGTATTACATTGCCAATAATGGTAATGAACGCAGAGGAGGTCACTTACGACCTGATGGTGCAATACAACCTGGAGCCGGAAATATTTTCCTTTAATATTTTATCAGGCTTTCAACAATATTTGCAACAATCGGCCATTGTAAATTATCCGGTACATATTAAGTTAGATACAGGGATGCATCGATTAGGGTTTGAAGCAACCGACATTCCTGCACTAGGCAAAGCACTTCAATCAACAGCTTTTTTTAAAGTGCAATCAGTTTTTTCACACCTGGTAGGGAGTGATGCAGCCGAACTCGATGACTTTACAAAAATGCAGGCGGATAATTTTTTACAATGTTGCACCTTTTTGCAAAAGGCTATTGGATATTCTTTTCTCCGGCACATTGGTAACACCACTGCCATCCACCGCCACAGAAATTTGCAACTCGATATGGTGAGGCTGGGTATTGGGTTATACGGAGTAGATAGCAGCCCAACAATGCAACAACAATTGAGAAATGTTACCACACTAAAAACCACCATCTCGCAAATAAAAAAAGTAAAAGCCGGTGAAACCGTTGGGTACAGCAGAATGGGCATTGTAAGTAAAGATTCTACCATTGCAACTGTTCGTATAGGATATGCTGACGGGTATCCAAGAGTACTGAGCAATGGTAAAGGCAAAATGTTTGTAAACGGAAAACTTTTCCCCGTTATAGGAGCCGTATGTATGGATATGACCATGCTGGATGTTACCGGCGCTACTCTACAGGAAGGTGACGAAGTAATCGTTTTCGGAGAAGATTTATCAGTGCATGATTTGGCACTGTGGGCTAACACAATTCCGTATGAAATTTTAACAGGCATTTCTCAAATGGTAAGGCGGGTTTATTTTGAGGATTGATTGCCATTGAGGCGTTTAGACGTTTATAGTTAGAAGGTAACCTTGTATTGTTTTTTTGTTTTAATATGCCCAGATATAAAATATGAAAAACGTCTTAGCGTCTTAACGGCAAAAAGATATATAGAAAAACGTCTTAACACCTTACCGGCAACAAAACGCCGCAACGGCGAAATAAACGTCAAACTATTATCTTTGCGTCCAATTATGAAATCAAGACACGCAGCATTAATTATTATTTTAATTGTACTGGCCGACCAGGCATTGAAAGTTTACATCAAAACACATTTCCATCTCGAGGAGCACCATAATGTAATAGGTAAATGGTTTCTACTGTATTTTGTAGAAAATGAAGGCATGGCCTATGGCTGGAAATTTGGCGGAGAGGCCGGTAAAATGATACTGACTTTGTTTCGCCTGGGTGCCGTAATTTTTGGCGTATGGTATTTAGGAAATATAATTAAAAAAAGGTACCACAATGGTTTCATTATTTGCGCTTCCTTAATATTTGCAGGGGCGCTGGGTAATTTGATTGACAGTATGTTTTACGGGATGATTTTTGAAGAAAGTTCAAGGGGGCATATAGCCGCAATGTTTCCACAACATGGTTATGCTGGCTTTTTACATGGCAAAGTGGTTGACATGCTCTATTTCCCGATTATTGAGGACGCTCATTTCCCTAAATGGATTCCTTTTTTTGGTGGAGAGGAGTTTACATTTTTCAGGCCTATTTTTAATTTGGCAGACGCCTCTATCTCTACAGGCGTGATCACCATTTTAGTTTTTCAAAAGCGTTTTTTTAAACCACATGCCGATAAAGAATCATTCAATACAATTGAAACTGGAGCTGTGGTAAACGATGATGTACAGATACAATAACTGGAAAAAATAGTTGAATGCAAAAATGCTCTTTGTTTTACAAGGAGCATTTTTATATCTGGGCAATAATCTATTTTAATCTACTTTAAGAATACGTTTAGTGATAGACTCATTTTCGTAAAAAACAATTACGTTATAGATACCCGCGGATAGGTTGTTAAGATTTTCAAGCTTGATTTTATTTAGATCTTTTTTGCCAGTACCTGTTTGCTTAAAAACCGTTTTGCCGTACATATCCACTATTCTAAAACTTACTTTACCATCCGCTGGTAAAGTATAGTCCAACGTGATATTATTTCGAAAAGGATTGGTATACCCTGATACTTCGAACTCCGATTTATTCGGGCTTACTAAAATAATTTCACTCAGTTTAAACAACCCATCTGCATCTACCATCTTCAACCTGTAATAAGCCTTTGTGGTAACTTCATCAACGTCGTTATAGTTGTAGGTATTAACGCCACTTCTATTGGAGCCCCCAACAGTGCCAATTTTGTTAAAATTTACACCATCCAGACTTTTCTCAATTTCATAATGGCTAAAATTACTTTCATTACTGCTGATCCATTTTAGCGTTGCTTTTTTATTGACCAGTCGGCCGTTAAATTCTAATAATTTCACCTTCAACACTACCGAACAATCTATTATTTTCAGCATGGTATTCTCTTTATTGTTGAACAGGCAGTTGGTGCTTGCCAAATTGCCCGCATTGGTAGCCGCTGATAACCTGTACCTGTGTCCACTATCAACAACATGGGCAATAAAGGATGGATAAAAAGCGGTGTATTCCCATTGGCCGCCGACAAGTGCAGGAGTTCCTGTTCCGCTAACCCCTGTGTCATTCCAGGTAACGCCATCATCGGTACTTTTT
This sequence comes from Ferruginibacter sp., assembly GCA_041742655.1. Lineage (GTDB taxonomy): Bacteria > Bacteroidota > Bacteroidia > Chitinophagales > Chitinophagaceae > Ferruginibacter. The sequence continues at coordinate 5,849 of JBGSIG010000713.1, forward strand.
TGCCATTTGTAACTGGTATAATTTGGAAAATAGCTGGTCACTTTTGCATTAAAATCTACTTGTATACCATCGCAACCATTTAGTATAGGGGTAATATTTAGATTAACATTTGGTTCGCATGCTGCCAGTGTAACATCGTCAACAGCCCAATCGTTTCCGCCACCCCCCGGAGAATTGTTCCGGATGGTTAATGTAAAAGATGATTGTGCCGCACCCGTAAGGTAAGTAAACCCTTTCTTCTCCCACAAGCCACTATATTCTATTTCTCCCGTGCTGTAATAATCAATGCCATCCAATTGAAAGGTGAGGTTAGGATTTACACCAGGTTGGTATGGTCCATTAAATAGTGGGTCGTTGGCACCTCTTCCATTGGAGTCGCAGGCGCACAAGGAGCAGATATTTCTGAACCAGGCAGTAAAATCGTAATAGGTATTGGTGCATAAATTTGCTACCGTTTGTTGAATGGCAGGATCCGTGGCGTAGCTGGCATTTACAACAGCCATATAGCCCCCTGAGGTTCCCGGTGTTGTTGCGGGATTACCCGCTGAAGGACTTGCAGCACCGGTATGGTCACCTATTATATCCCAAATATTAAATACCCTTGTGCCGTTAGGCTTTGGCACCGCGTTGTTGGTAGCACCTGTGGCACTTGTATTATTGGCAATGCCGTAGAAGCCATCATTGGGTTGATTTGCGGCAAAATTAATAAAAGTATAACCCGGTATTATTGCCGATGCATTCCTGTTTTGCGTGGTACCGGCACCAAAGGTCCCGTTATTTTCGATGATGGCGTTTGAACCTACGAAATTGCTGCAACTTGGATAATTTTGAAACACAAAAATATCATAGGGTTTCAAATCGGCTGTTATGGCGGCCCCTGATCTTCTGAATCTAAACGCACCACCGGGTAGGGTTAGCAGGGTGTTATAAGGCACGCCGGGATTTATTACTACCCTAAACGAGGCAACCATGATGCATACGCCGCCATAAAAAGAAGGTTTGTTAGTGTTGACGATGGTGCCGCCAGATGCAGCGATATTGGTGGTATTTAATGCTGCAGTAGCCGTAGAGCCTAAATTAATTCGTAAGTCATTGTTCGTGGCATCATACATGGCAGGGTCATCGCCGGCAGCATCAGTATACGACCGGAATGTTAACCCTTCGTTGGTAATAATTTTTAAAGAACCCGGCACATACAGAAAGTTGGCACCGATGGTATCATTGTAACGTACCTGCGTAACTGTGTATGCGGAAAATTGTCCAACAGCAATGGCTGAACGAATCTCCAGCGTATCACCAGGTTCAAATGTACCACCTGTAGATTTTTTGGAAACATTAATATAACTTTTCCCGGTTTGAACCTGTGCAAAGGAAGATACTGCCGACAGTGAACAAACTATATTGAGTAATACAATGATAGATACACTATGTAAATTTCTTTTCATAGGTTAGCTTTTAAGTGTAAACAAACATTTATACCTGTTAAAAGCATATTGTTGATTTGTTCTGCAGATGTGCTGCATTCATATTACGT
>JBGSIG010000714.1:0-20717 GCA_041742655.1 Ferruginibacter sp.
ACGGATTAAGGTGGTTTTGTTTTAGTTGACAATATAATAAAAGACAGTAGCTAGAATGCAACATCGCACATTGACGTCATATCAATAGTGGTGCTTTTACGTGGTATTTTCGCTCTTCCCATTTTAATACATTTATTTTACTTACTTAAGATACACAAATTGCTTTTTTCCATACATTATTTGTAAAGAGAAGCAAAACTCTGTGTTAATGTAAACCCTGATTCATCAATGCCGTAGGTGATGCCATCAATTCTTGTAGTAAATATGTTATAGAAAATGATACAGAAGGCCGATGTACCGATACCCAATGCGGTATTATAAAGTGCTTCAGCAATACCTTGAGATAATTTACCAGCAGCAGCACCACCACCATCTCCTTCACCAAGTGCAGAGAAGGCCGTAATCATTCCTATTACCGTACCAAACAATCCCAACAAGGTAGCAACAGAAGCAATCGTTGAAACAAACACCAGGTTTTTTTCCAACATCGGCAACTCGAGTGCAGTAGCCTCTTCTACTTCCTTTTGGATGGCCATCACCTTTTGGTCGGTGGCCAATTCTGTGTTGGTGATCATTTCCCGGTAGCGGTGAAGCCCAGATTTCATTACATTTCCAACAGAACCTTTTTGTTTGTCGCATTCTGCCATTGCAGCGTCCAAGTTTTTATTTGCAAGATGGTATTGCACCTTCCTGATAAAATCGGCATTGCTACCAGTACCTGTTGCTTTTGAAATGGTAAGAAATCTTTCAACTATAAATGTTAATGCAGTTAAAAATGTTCCAATTAAAATAGGTACAACAATACCACCTAAATACATGTTATACAACGAATTTTTTGCACCTTCTCGTTTTGGCCAAAACCCACCACCTGTACCAGGGTCAGTAAAGTTGTCTGGGTTACCCAAAATAAATCTCCAGATACAATATCCGGCCAGTACGCATACTACCGGAGCAATCCATGAAATGTTATTACCACTCTTTTTTGCCTGTACTGAAGACGGCTTTACAGTTGCAGTTGATTTTGTTTCTGCCATGACGTTCGTTTTTTTAGTGTGTTAAAGTGAAATGTGATTTTATAAATCTATTTAATTGTACAATGCTAAGCAAAAAAATTATTTATCAGCACAAAAAGTGTTAAATAATTTTTATTTTTCGTGAAGCACAAGTTAATAAATAAATTGAATCAAACAAACGTGATGAGAAATTATTATTAATTTAATATACAGGGTGCATAATAGGGAAGGTTTCTTCTTTAAACTTACGGCGTTGTAAAATATCAAAATATTATTCATAGCGCAAAGCTACAATGGGATCAAGCTTGGCAGCTTTGTATGCAGGATAAAGGCCGGCAAATAAGCCAACAAGAGAACAAACAACTACACCGGCAATCACCCACATCCAGGGTACAACAAAGCCAGTCTTTAATAAAACAGCGACTATATTTCCAAATAAAATACCGGCAACAATACCCACAACTGCACCCATCAGGCTTATTATTATTGATTCCCATAAAAACTGCGCCCTTACATCGCTGGCCTTACCACCCAGCGACTTTATCAAACCAATTTCTTTTGTCCGTTCATTTACCGCCACCAACATAATATTCATCAGGCCGATAGCTGCGCCAATTAAAGTTATCAGCGCAATTGCCATTGTTGCATATTGTAAAAAACCAAGGTTCTTCATTAGTGTTTGTGCAATACTGTCGCTTTTATCCACATAAAAATTATCATCTTCTCTTACATCCAGTTTTCGAACCGGCCTGAATACTCCCTTTGCTTCACCGATAGCAGCTTCCATCACTTGTAAATCTGGTACCATTACTGCAATATTATACGACTGCCCGGTTGAACCGTAAATACGACGAATGTTATTATACGTTGTGATGATCACTTTATCTGCATTGAAAAAAGCACTGCTGCCTTTGTCTTTTAATATCCCGATAACACGGTACTTGTTATTGGCAACTGTAATGATTTTATCGATTGCCCGTTGCGGATTGTCCTCGTACAGTTTTTGAGCAATTGCATTACCTATTATACACACACTTCTACCCGATTCTACATCGGCTTCATTAAAATTTCTGCCAAACGACAATTCATATCCATTCAGGTGCAAGTAGTTTTCATCTCCGCCCGTAACCCTTACGTCAGGGTTCGATTTCTTTGTATCGGTACTTACGATGACGCCGCCGGGGCCAGAGAGTGCAATACCCACTTCGGCAGGAAAGCTATACCGTTGTTTAAAAGCTCTCGCTTCATCCAAAGTAATTAATTTTCCTTCACTTGATTTCCTGGTAACGGTTTTACGATTTGTTTTTTTAGTATCTCCGTTATTGCCGCCGCCGCCAAATCGCCCATTTCTTTCCTTGAAGCGGATACTGAATGCATTGGCGCCCATTGTAGAAAAACTTTCTGTAAGGCTCTTATTTACCGCCTCTACTGCCGTAATGATCGCTATTAACGCCATTATACCCAATGCTATGATTACTACAGTTATGGCAGTTCGGAGCCTGTTGCTTCTAATTGTGCGAAAAGATAACCCTATTGAATCTCCTGTTTTCATGCCTTTGATATTCTTGGCTAAAGTTAAACCCGAAAAACTACAAGCCTCTGTAAAAGTTTATAAACGGTAAATATAATCTATCGCTATCTTGTAAAAAAATGGTGCTCATAACCAATAATTTCATTCTGTTGAAGTGTACAAATTCTACTTAGAGAAAATAGGATGTGTTGCTGCTAATAATGCAGCCAATCCGTAATGAGTGTTGGAAATAATCCAATGATAATAATCAGTGCAGCAGTAATTATAAGTAAAATTTTAAAAGAAGGTAAAATATCCCAGTCATAATTGTCCGGTGAACTGGCTTCTTTAAAATAAATGGCCTGTATGATTTTAAAATAATAATAAGCACTGATGGCAGCGCACAATACAGCTAATATCACCAGCCAATGTTGATGCCCGTCTTTAACAGCCGCAATTAACATATACAACTTAGCTTGAAAACCGGCAGTTAACGGAATGCCGGTTAGGGAAAACAAAAATACTGTAGCTGTAAAAGCTAATACGGGTTGTTGCTTTGCCAATCCATTAAAGCCATCTATGGTGTAATCATTCATTTTTATTAGTATTGCAAAAAGGCCAATGGTGGCCAAGCTGTAAGCAGCAGCATATAAAACAATTCCTTCCCTGGCAAACTGGTTTATTGCAAATATTGAAAGCAACATAAACCCGGCCTGTGCTATGCTGGAGTATGCAAGCATCCGCTTGACACTTTGTTGAAACACCGCTGTTATATTACCAATTAATAAAGTTGCTGCGGTTATTATAGCAATCAGCATTTGCCATTGTGCGTGCACATTACCGAACGAGTAGGCAAATAATCGTATAAAGGCAATGAACCCCGCTGCTTTTACAATCGTTGTCATGAAAGAAGTAAATACTGTTGGTGCCCCATCGTAAACATCCGGCGCCCAAAAATGGAAAGGCGCTGCCGATACTTTAAACGACATAGCAATCAGTACAAACACCAACCCGATGGCCATCATAATGGGCATTTTTCCTTCCCCTATATTTAGGTTACTGATATAAAAACTTGGAGTTGCCGTGTTTCCGCCATATAAAAAAGCAATGCCCATTAAAAGAATACCTGTAGAAAATGCGCCCATCAAAAAATACTTTAATGCGGCCTCATTACTTTTTAAATTACGCTTATCACTTGCAGTAAGAATGTACAAAGGGATAGAGAGTATTTCAATTCCTAAAAACAATGTAAGCAAGGTATTAAAAGTAGCTGCAATTGAAGCACCACACAATACAAAAAATATAAGGGCAAAATATTCAGAAACGTTGTTGCCTACTTTTTCTATGTCTCTGCCATTTAGTAAAAAAAGCAACAAAGTGCAAAGCAGTGCAATAGTAATAAAAGTTAAATTAAAACTGTTAAATACCAGCATCTCCTTTATGTCGATGGTAAAAAAAGTTTCCTGTTTTACCAGCTCGTAGCAATTGGCAATAATAGCAATGATTAAACCACCAATGGCCCAGTATTTTGGTGTGCTTTTTTCTTTAAAAAAAACACCGCCAAACATCATTATGATTCCCCAAACTGCTGTTATTATTATTGCGTTCATAATATCTCCAATTCGCCCGCAAGCGGGTTGCTTTATTTTTAGTTACTTAAATTTTGTTATAAGCTGCATCACCGTGTCATTTGTAAGATCGAACAATGGTTGCGGATATATGCCTGTTACAAAAATCGCCACCACAATAATACCCAACGCAATTTGCTCGTTTACAGAAATTTCTTTTATGGTTGCCGCAAGCGGATTTGCCTGCCCGTAAAATACTTTCTGAACCATATTAAGTGTATACACCGCTGCAAGAATAATACTTATCAACGCCGCCACTGCAAACCATACATTAAATTGAAATAAACCACTGAACATCATAAATTCTCCTACAAACGAATTGGTTAATGGTAAAGCGATATTAGCAAAAGCTATCACCACAAGCATTATGGTTAATATCGGTGCGTCATGGGCGACGCCACTTAACTCTGATATTTTTCTAACTCCCAACTGCTTTTCAATTAATTCAATTACAATCCACAACCCAATAATATTAATTCCATGATTGAACATTTGAATCATTACGCCTTCCATACCTATCTGTTTTGTGGTAAAGATGGTGGCGCACATCAGCCCTATATGAGCAATGGAAGAATAGGCAACCAGGCGTTTTAAATCATCCTGTCTGACGGCAATAAGGCTGGCGTATAGTATACCGATGACAGATAACATAATGACAATCATATCGAATTTTAACACGGCCTGCGGAAACATTGGCAGCAGCCATCGAATTACACCAAACAAACCCATTTTTACCATTACGCCACTTAACACCATAGTAACTGCCGTGGGTGATTGCTCGTAGGTATCGGGTTGCCATGTATGAAAAGGAAACACCGGCATCTTAATGGCAAACGCTATAAAGAACAGCCAAAATAAAAAGTTTTGTTGCGGGGCTGACAACTCCGCTGCATAAAAGTAGCTGATGGCAAAACTATGTTCCGATATTAATGCACCAGCCCTGTCGTGAACGGCAGCTGTATGCAAGTACACATAAATAATGCCTATAAGCATCAACAATGATCCGGTGAATGTGTAAATGAAAAATTTAAATGTTGCTGCCATTCTTTTTTCTCCGCCCCAACGGCTACATAAAAAGTAAACCGGTATAATTGCCAGTTCCCAAAAGAAATAAAATAGCAATGCGTCAGATGCCAGAAAAACGCCCATCAATCCGGCTTGGGTCAGTAAAAGCAAGCCATAAAAAATATTGGAATTTTTGTATTGATTTTTGAAAGTGGCTGTAATAATCAGCGGAAAAGAAACGGCGGTAAGAAAGGTAAGCAGCCGAGCCATACCATCCAATGAAACGGAAAAACTTGCACCAATATGCGGGAGCCACACATAATTAAAATCTAATCCACTTAACGCCTTGTTATTGGAATAATATAAACTCAACAACGAAATCAATAAAGTTATGACACAAGAAAATAAAGACCAGTATTTAACAGTTGCTTCCTTTTTAAATAAAAAAGTAACAAGACCCGCTAACAACGGGACAAAAATTAATAAATGTGGAAATGTTATCGAAATATTTTGTGGATCCATATCGTCTGATTACAAAAACAATTGAATGATGAATAAAATCAAAGTGGCAACTACCATCAATAACATATATGCGCTAACCTGGCCTGTCTGCAATAACCGGAACTGGCGGCTACTGTAATTAACTGCCTTACCTACGCCGTTTACAAAACCATCAATGCCCTTTTTTTCTACAACGTTATTTAAAAAACCAGCGATTGATTGCATAGGCTTTACTATGATGGCATTGTAGAATTCATCTACATACCATTTGTTGGCCAATATTTTACCAAGGCCTGTTTCTTCAGCAGTTGATTTTTGGTACTTACTAAATTTATTCCATGCATAAACTATAGCTATCAATGCACCAACAACCGAAACAGCCATTAGCGCATACTCGGTACTGTGAGACAGTTCGTGTGTTGGATGCAGCGATGCTACCAACGCATTGCTTTTGGCAAACACGGGTTCAAGAAATGCTTCCAAACGATCACCACCGTGCATAAATACTTCGGGAATACCGATCCATCCACCAATGACAGACAATATGGCTAATATAATCAGGGGCAAAGTGATAGCCGAGGGACTTTCATGCAAGTGATGTTCCTGGTCGTGTGTACCACGAAATTTACCAAGGAAGGTCATGCCATATAAACGAAACATATAAAATGCAGTGATGAAGGCTGTTAATACACCTACAACCCAATAAACGGGGTTGCTTTCATATGCAGCGGCAAGTATCTGGTCTTTGGAAAAGAAAGCAGCAAAGGGCGGCATACCCGCAATTGTAAGACAACCTAATAAGAAAGTAATATGCGTAATGCTCATGTGCTTTTTCAATCCGCCCATGTTTCTCATATCCTGCTCGCCGCCCATGGCATGAATTACACTACCTGCACCAAGAAACAATAGGGCCTTAAAGAAAGCATGTGTCATTACGTGAAACACAGCACCTGTGTAAGCGCCTACGCCTAAAGCGAGGAACATATATCCTAGCTGGCTAACAGTAGAGTACGCCAATACTTTTTTTATGTCGTTTTGCTGTAGTGCAATGGTGGCGGCAACCAATGCAGTAGCCAGCCCTATCACAGCAATTACACATTGCGTAAAGGGTGCCATAGTAAATAAAATATTGCTGCGAGCAATCATATAAATACCAGCAGTTACCATCGTAGCAGCATGTATCAATGCACTAACAGGTGTGGGGCCTGCCATCGCATCGGGCAACCAGGTGTACAAAGGTATTTGCGCACTTTTACCAGTGGCCCCTACAAACAACAATAAAGTAATGCCGGTAATATCAAATGTGGAGAGTTTAGAATACAATATGGTGAGGACCCCAATATCTTCCGATCCTGAGGCTACGCCATGAAGTCCATAATTGACAGTCCCTAGTTTGGCAATCAACCAAAACACCGCCAGTAAAAACCCAAAATCGCCAATACGGTTCATGACGAAAGCCTTTTTGGCTGCATCATTGTTGCTGTTATCTTTAAACCAAAAACCAATCAATAAATAAGAACAAAGCCCCACTCCTTCCCAGCCAATGAACATGATGATATAATTACCGCCCATCACCAACAGCAACATTGAAAACACAAACAGGTTAAGATAGGCGAAAAACTTTGCGAAATCTTTGGACTCCTCATCGTGCATGTAAGAAGTAGAGTATATATGAATTAAAAACCCTACACCGGTAATGATTAATAAGAACAGGGAAGATAGCTGGTCAATCTGAAAATCGAATCCAACTTTTAGTGAGGCGGTATTAATAAAATCAAAATAATGAACAATGGCAGTATTACCATTTTTTACCTGGAAGAACACGAAAACGCATATGAGGAAAGATGCTAAAATTACGCTGCTTCCAATAAAGCCAGATAAAGTTTTTGATAACTGCTTTCTTCCCAATCCATTAATTAAAAACCCAATTAATGGTAAAAACGGTATCAGCCAAACTATTTGTAAAGTATTACTCATAAGCCCCGAACTCCTTGAAGGGAGTATATTGTAGTTTGTTTAAAAAATAAAATATCGTCCAGTAATTAATTTTTCAACCTGTTCAAAAAATTCACATCTATTGAATGTGTATTTCTATACATCATTACAATAATAGCCAGGCCTACAGTTACTTCTGCCGCGGCCACCACCATAATAAAGAAAACAAAAATCTGGGCATCACTTCCTGATGTTGCCAGGCTGGCCGTTGCTTCATGAGTTTTTGAAAATGCTACCAGCAATAAATTAGCTGCATTCAACATCAGTTCAATGCACATAAAAATAATGATGGCATTGCGGCGGGTCAATACACCCACCACACCAATGCTAAACAAAGCTAAAGCTAAAAAAATGTAATAATTTATCGGCATATTCTAATTGTAACTTTATTTTATTTAAGCTTCTTTTTTTGAAATAATTACCGCACCAATCATTGCACTTAAAAATAATACACTGCTTATTTCAAAAGGAAATACGTAATCGGTAAATAATATTTTACCAAGATTTTGGATAAGCCCTATATGACCAACATTTGTTTCAACCATTTGATCGGCAGTTGCCGTTTGCTTTAACGCAGCCACCAACACCAACAAAAGACTTGCACCGGCAATAGTGCCTCCATACAAAATATATTTATTTTTTTGTGGAGGTTCAGAATCTGCATTTAAGTTCATCAACATTACAACAAATAAAAACAACACCATTATGGCACCGGCATATACAATGATATTTACAATTGCCAGAAACTGCGCATTCAATAAAACATAATGACCAGATATAGCAAAAAATGTAACAATCAAAGCTAATATGCTGTATACCGGGTTTTTGCTGGCCACCACCATGATGGCACTAATTACAGCCAGTGCACTTAAAAACCAAAATAAAATTTGTGTAACACCCATTCTTCTATATTAACTTTTTTTAAAACTACTTAACAGCTACCCTTCCTCCTTTTGCCTTGGCATATGCTTCAGGTTCAGTAACAGGGTTTGGAATTAACAAATCTTCTTTCCCGTAAATAAAACCTTTGCGCTGATAATTTGCCGGAGCAAAAGTTTCACTTAAATAAATAGCATCTTTGGGGCAAGCCTCTTCGCACAAGCCGCAAAAAATACAACGCAGCATATTTATTTCGTACTTAGCTGCATACTTTTCTTCTCTATATAAATTTTCTTCCCCTGGTTTTCTTTCAGCAGCTTCCATAGTGATGGCTTCAGCAGGACAGGCTACGGCACACAAACCACAGGCGGTGCAATTTTCTCTTCCTTCCTCATCCCTGTTTAAAATATGCAGGCCCCTAAACACTGGACTAAATGGACGTGTTTCTTCGGGGTATTTAATAGTTGGGCTTTTTGTAAACATGTGACCAAAGGTGATCGACATGCCTTTAAAAATGGCAGGCAGGTAAGCCCTCTCCAATAGATTCATTGGCCTGCGATCTACTTGTTTAACCCTGTTAGTTAATGCTTTCATATATTTTTGTATTTACAGCACCACAAAAGTTGCGCAAATATATTTTTATTGTTTAGAATAGTTGGTGATTATTGAAAAAATAAAATTACAGCACCCGTTACTAACATATTAATTAGTGCTAATGGCAGTAATACTTTCCACCCTAAATTCATTAACTGATCATACCTGAATCTGGGAATTGTCCACCGAACCCACATAAACAAAAACACAAAGAAAAATGCCTTGAATAGGAACATAACAATATGTGCGACGGCCATCCAGTTTTGCCCTATTTTTTCTACCATCTGCCCATCGTTCAAAAAAGGAATATCATACCCGCCAAAAAACAGGCTCACCATTACAGCACTACTTATAAACATATTGATGTATTCAGCAAATAAATAAAACCCCAGTTTCATGGAAGAATATTCTGTGTGGTAGCCCCCAATCAATTCATTCTCTGCTTCAGGTAAATCAAATGGCGTTCGGTTACATTCAGCAAAAACACAAATAAGGAAAATTAAAAAACCCAAAGGTTGTTTTATCACATTCCAGTAACCATCCATTTGCCCATGCACCATTGTTTTCAGGCTAAGGGTTCCGGTTACCATAAGCAAGGCAATTAATGCTATACCCATGGCAAGCTCATAGCTGATAATTTGCGATGCAGCTCTTAAGCCACCCATTAAGGAAAACTTGTTGTTGCTGGCCCAGCTCCCAATCATAATGCCATATACTCCCATACTCACCACACCAAAAACATACAGGATACCTATGTTGATATCGGCAATTTGCAAATGAATTTCTCTGCCAAACAACGTAACCGTGTCACCCCAGGGGATAACAGCACTCGTCATCATTGCAGTTAACATTGCCAGGCTTGGTCCCAGTATAAATAAAAATTTAGAAGAAAAATTAGGAATGATCTCTTCCTTGAAAAATAATTTTAATCCATCTGCCAAAGGTTGAAAAATACCACCCGGGCCGGCCCGGTTAGGCCCAATTCTGTCCTGCATAACCGCTGCCACTTTGCGTTCTGCAAATGTGGCATACATGGCAACAACCAATGAAGACATTACCACAACTGTAATTAAAACAAGTTTCTCAATAACTAAAAACAAATCAATGGATAATAACATAATTAACTTATAAAATATTTTTTAACCCAGCCAATGCAAACCTATTCAAATGTATCCGAATGAGCCGGGCCATTTATTTCACTCAAATTAACTGTTGGCCTATTCACTTCACTTTCATCATGAATATCCATTAACAACAGCGGACTTCTTCCTCCCATTACTTCTTTCACCGTTTCTTTTGGCATCACTAAACCATTGTATTTATTTTGTGATATCACAGAATGACGGCTAATATTTGTCAGGCCTTCTATTTTCCAGTCAGCAGTTTTCTTTTTATCAAAACGGCAGGTATTACATATCCAACCAGGTTTTCCATCATAGCTCTGCACTTCACCCCATTGATCTTTCCGTGCGGTAACCCTAAACACTTCATCTCCTCTTAACCATAAAGTTGTTTTACCACAGCACTCAGGATTTTCGCAATTGCGGTGAGCATCTACCGGTTTGGTAAACCAAACCCTGTTTTTAAAACGGAAAGTTTTATCAGTCAAAGCACCTACCGGGCAAACATCAATCATGTTGCCGCTAAAATCATTATCAATTGCTTTTGAAATATAAGTAGATATTTCTGCATGTTCACCCCTGTCCAAAATACCATGCACCCGCTTATCGGTTAACTGGTCGGCTACATAGGTACACCGATAACACAGTATGCAACGTGTCATGTGTAACTGTATGTAAGGGCCTATATCTTCTTTCTCAAATGTTCTTCTTTTAAACTCGTACCGGGTGCCTTCCTTACCGTGTTCATATCCCAGATCCTGCAAATGACATTCACCAGCCTGGTCGCAAATAGGACAATCCAGCGGATGATTCAGCAATAAAAATTCTACCACTCCTGCCCTTGCATCTTTTACTTTATCGCTGGTAATATTTTTTACAATCATGCCATCCATCACTGTTGTGCGGCAACTTGCCACCAGCTTTGGCATTGGCCTTGGGTCGGCGGTTGAACCTGCAGCCACTTCAACCAGGCAGGTACGGCATTTACCGCCACTACCCTGTAACTTGCTATAGTAGCACATTGCAGGCGGTGTAACATCGCCGCCAATAGTACGTGCAGCATTTAATATAGTTGTACCCGGCTTAACCTCAATAGTAATATTATCGATGGTAACTTTAAAATTTGCCGGTGGTTCTTTTTTTATTTCTTCAGCCATAATCTTAAATAAATTGCTTTTATACTATGCTGTAACTGGTACATGAATCGGATCTGCATAATGCCTTAATCCGAAATTTTCTGTGAGGCATTTTTCCGGGTTCAGCACATGCCATTCAAACTCATCCCTAAAATGCCTGATAGCTGCTGCTACCGGCCATGCTGCAGCATCGCCCAACGGACAAATAGTATTGCCTTCTATTTTACGTTGAATATCCCACAACAAATCTATATCCTTCATTTCACCTTTACCGTTTTCAATTTTCTTTAATATTCTTTCCATCCACCCTGTACCCTCACGGCAAGGGCTGCATTGGCCACAACTTTCATGATGATAAAACCTTGCAAGTGTCATGGTATTTCGCACCACACATTGGTCTTCATCTAACACAATAAACCCGCCGCTACCCATCATACTACCCGTTGCGAAACCGCCATCACTAAGACTTTCATAGTTCATTAACCGCTTATCTCCCTTGGCTGTTGTCAACAATAAATTAGCCGGCAGAATAGGAACAGACGACCCTCCGGGTATACACGCTTTTAATTTTTTTCCATTGGGAATACCGCCGCAAAATTCATCGCTAAAAATAAACTCTTCCACAGATATGGTCATATCTATTTCGAAAATCCCCGGCTTATTAATATTGCCGCAGGCAGAAATTAATTTCGTACCGGTTGATTTACCTACACCAATTTTCGCATATTCCTCGCCGCCTTCATTTATAATTGGCACAACTGCCGCTAAAGTTTCTACATTATTTACAACCGTTGGGCAATCCCACAATCCCTTAATAGCTGGGAAAGGAGGTTTAATTCTTGGGTTACCTCTTTTGCCTTCCAGGCTCTCTAACAGGGCTGTTTCTTCGCCACAGATGTAAGCGCCGGCACCACGCTGCACAAAAATTTCACAATCGAAACCTGTGCCTAAAATGTTCTTACCTAAAAATCCATTTTGTTTTGCTTCTCTAATGGCATCTTCTAAAATATCTGTTATCCACGCATACTCACCGCGGATATAAATGTAACTATTGTTGCTGCCAAGTGCAAAGGATGATACGATCATTCCTTCTATCAACAGGTGCGGAATAAATTCCATCAGGTATCTGTCTTTAAAGGTTCCGGGTTCGCTTTCATCTGCATTACAAACAAGGTACCGTGCAACGCCTTCGGGCTTCGCCAAAAAACTCCATTTCATTCCTGTTGGAAAACCTGCACCACCACGGCCGCGTAAGCCACTCGCTTTTACTTCATCAACAATTTCGGTGGGAGACATTTTTAATGCTTTCTCTACACTACGGTAACCCCCTTCACGGCGATATACTTCATAGCTGCGAATACCAGGAACGTCTACTTTGTCTAATAATAATTTTCTTGCCATAAAGCCTTTCTCCTTAAAAGAAATTTAATTAGGTTTTAATATTTCTGTGAATCTCGAACTTCCACTACTGCTATTTTTGTAGGCTTTTTTACTATGCCTTTACCGCCTGCCTCGCAAACAATATCCATCTATTACTTTTCTTTACCCATACTTCCAACACCCTTAAACGAAAGCTGCTTTCCGTTCCTTTTTGTGTTACCGCAAAATTGCCTACAAAACGAACATTGGCCATTGCCCCATTCATAGTAATTGTTATGCTGTCTTCTTTAATACTCTTGTAACTTATGTAGCCCGTTTCAAGATCTTTTACCATATCAGTTTTCGTTTCCACCCAGCCATTGCTGTGGCCGTAACTTAACGCTTTATCTGTTTGCTGATTTATAGAAACCGTATTTTTATTAACCAATGCCTGGTGAAATTCTTTTACAGTTGTTGTTAATTTTTCTTCATCACTGGCTTGTGCAAAACCGACAAACGAAGAAGCTAACAACAATAATATGGTTATTAAATATTTCATGCTTTTAATTTCGACATCAACATCCGCGTTGGATGCAATGTTCTTGAAAAAGTCTTTAATACCGATCCTAAAGACTTTAATGTGGTTGCTCCTAAAAGCGGTTCATCACCCTCCTCACCATATACAACTGGAGCTGTACCTCCCTCCCCTTCGTATTCAAAATAAGTGCGCCAAACTTTTCTTTTTAAAGTTGTTCCATCAGCTAATGAAAAGCTCATTTCTTTATAAGGCTCAATATCCAATTCATCTAAAATTTTACCCGGTACCAAACTGTATACTGCTCCACTATCAACCAAAAAATTAAACTCTGCAACTTTATCAGATTTGCGGTGTTCCCTTACTTTTAATATGGCATTGGTTATGCCCAATTATTTACTTGTTTCTTTATCATGATTGAACATCCAGTTTATACCAAATTGATCTGTTAGCATTCCAAACCTTGCACCCCAAAAAGTATCCTGCAATTCCATAGTTATTTTAGCTCCCTCAGATAATGCAACAAATGTTTTATCGATTGATTCTATATCTGTAAAATTTAATGAAAGACTTATGTTAGTGCCATTGGTTACAGCGTTATCGGGCGTGCAATCGCTTACCATAAACGTCAATTTATCTGCCTGGAAAGTTGCATGCAAAATTTTATCTTTCATGTTATCAGAAGAAGGCATGGGTGATTCTCCAAAAGTTTGTTGATAAAGAATTTTTCCATCAAGCGCTTTTGAATAAAATGCCATTGCTTCTGCAGCATTGCCATTAAAATTAAGGTATGGTATTATTGCTTCCATAATAAACATGTTAGTTATTTATCGCTGCTTTATTTCTACACTCTTCAACAATGGCATCTACTTTTTCTTTTGTGAGGTGTTCTCTATAAGTTTTGCCTAACTGCATCATCGGCGCATAGCCACATGCGCCAAGGCATTCTACAGGTTTTAATGTAAAAAGGCCATCAGCCGTTGTTTCGCCAACTCCAATTTTTAATTTTTGCTTTATATAATTAATTATCTGATCGCTGCCATTTACCATGCATGGCCCTGTTTGGCAAACTTCAAACAAATATTTGCCCACAGGTTTTAAGTTGTACATACTATAAAAACTGGCTACCTCATACACTTCGATAGGTTCAATATCTAACAAGGTGGCCACATAATCCATCACCGGCGTATCAAGCCAACCACCAAACTCATCCTGTGCAAGGTGTAAAACAGGTAATAAAGCGCTTTTTTGTTTCCCTTGCGGATAGCGCTTTATTATCTCTTTAACTTTATTTAATTTTTCTTCCGAAAATTGCATATTCATAATTCCTACTTCTTAATTCATAATTATTTTACGCATCTAATTCTCCTGCAATTAAATTCAAGCTACTCATTGTAATTACAGCATCGCTTAACATACCGCCCTTTATTAATTCTTCAAATGCCTGGTAATAAATAAAACATGGGCGCCGAAAATGAAGCCTGTAAGGTGTTCTGCCGCCATCACTGATAAGGTAAAAACCAAGTTCACCATTACCCGCTTCTACAGAACTATATAACTCTCCTGCGGGGATGTCAGTTTCGCCCATAATGATTTTAAAATGGTAAATCAGGGCTTCCATTTTAGTGTATACATCTTTTTTCTCAGGAAGGTAATAGGCCGGTGTATCGGCATGAAATACTTCTGCATCAGCGCCTTTAAATTCCTGCACTTTTTTGTAAGCCTGGTTTATTAAACTAAGGCTCTGCCACATTTCTTCATTACGTACCAAAAAACGATCGTAACAATCTCCGGTTTTACCAACAGGAATACTGAATTCAAAATCATCGTAGGAACTGTAAGGCGTATGAAAACGAACATCATAATCTACGCCAGCTGCCCTTAAATTAGGCCCAGTAAAGCCATAGTTTAATGCTCTTTCAGCGCTGATAGCACCACAGCCGATAGTACGGTCCATAAAAATTCGGTTGCGGTTAAAAAGCTTTTCAAACTCCTTCAACTGCTTTGGATATTCGGCCAAAAATTTTTCTAATTTTTCAAAGGCGGTGTTGGTAAAATCTCTTTCAAAACCACCAATGCGGCCAATATTTGTAGTAAGGCGTGAGCCACAAACTTCCTCGTATATTTCATAAATTAATTCCCTGAACTGCATCAGGTAGAGGAACCCTGAAAAGGCACCACTATCAACACCTACAATAGAATTGCAAATCAGGTGATCTGAAATTCTTGACAATTCCATAATAATAATGCGGAGATAATCCACTCTCTTGGGAAGTGTGATGCCGAATAATCTTTCGCAGGTAATATGCCAACCCATATTGTTAATGGGCGATGAACAATAATTTAACCTATCTGTAATAGGTGTTATCTGGTAAAGCGGCCTGCGTTCTGCAAGTTTTTCAAAAGCTCTGTGAATATATCCAACAGTAGAAGTGGATTTCAATATCCTTTCTCCATCCAGTTCAAGAATATTTTGAAACACACCATGTGTGGCCGGGTGAGTAGGCCCCAGGTTAAGCGTGGTGGTTAATTTTTCAATACTTCCTTCCGGTAATAAAATGTGTTCGCTCATACCCTACCCTAATGGGCTGTTTTTTTATTAAATAAAATTTCGTTTCAATATTTACTACTATGTGTTAAGAAATAATAATAACACAATGCTATCCTCGTCCAAACATCTCGTCATCCTTATCAACCCTGCTCTGGTCTTCCAGCGGAAACTCTTTTCTCATTGGAAAATAATCCATTTCATCTACATTTAATATTCTTATCAAATTAGGATGGCCAAGAAAATTAACACCAAAGAAATCATAGGTTTCTCTTTCCATAAAATTAGCTGATGCATATAAAGCAGTGGCACTATACACATCGGGTGTGTTAATATCCGTAAATACTTTAAAACGAATGCGTATATTATCTATTAAATTATGAAGATGGTACACCACCGCAAGTTCTGCTCCTTTTTTATCAGGGTAATGCACTGCCTGAAGATCTGTTAAGAATTGAAACTTACATTCAGGATCATCGTATAAAAACTGAAGAACTTTTAGATTAAGGTCTTTTGGCGCAGTAAAGGTCAGCATACCATAAGGTTGTACCCAATCTGTTAGCTGGTCGCCAAATTTGTCAATTAATTTCTGCTGTATGAGTTCGTTTGTTAAGGCCATGTAGCTTTAAGCTTATGTATTTTATTGTTGTAATAGCTCACTTAAAAAATCTGCACGTTATAGTATCACTGTATTCCGTAACTCTCCAGCAGGTCTTTGTATTTTTCTCCTGTTCTTCTGCGCAAACTTTCCTGGCCAATTAATTCCTGTATTTTTAAAAAGCCATCTAAAATTGCTTCTGGGCGTGGCGGGCAACCAGGCACATATACGTCAACCGGAATTACCTGGTCAATACCCTGCAAAACTGAGTAGGTATCAAAAATTCCGCCGCTACAGGCACAGGCACCAACAGATAAAACCCAGCGGGGCTCTGCCATTTGAAGGTAAACCTGGCGCAAAACCGGACCCATTTTTTTAGAGATGGTACCCATTACCATTAATAGATCACATTGCCTGGGAGAAAAACTCATACGCTCGGCACCGAATCTCGCTATATCGTAATGGCTTGCGGCAGTGGCCATAAATTCTATACCACAACAAGAAGTGGCAAATGGCAGGGGCCAAATGGAATTTTTGCGAGCCAGCCCAACTACCTTTTCCAAAGAAGTAGCCATAAAGCCGTCTCCCATTACACCGGCGGGTGGCTCCACCGTTTTAAGTTTTGTATTATATTTAACCGGACGAGACATAAGCTTAATTTGAAAATTTATAAAATCTACGCACTGATCCTTGCACCTCAGCTATTAAAACAATCTTTTTATCGTATTGTTTCAATTCACGCAAAATGCAATGTTTTCGCATTGGTGCGTCTTATTAGTCTTCCCAGTCTAATGCGCCCTTTTTGATGATGTACACAAACCCCGCCACAAATAATCCGACAAAGGTAGCCACAGCGGCAAAACCACTCCAACCAAGTTCTCTGAAATTTACTGCATACGGATAAAAGAAAATGACCTCTACATCAAATAACACAAATAAAATGGCCACCAAAAAATACTTAATAGCCATAGGATGGCGGGCATTTCCTTTGATTTCTATACCGCTCTCGAAATTTTGAAGTTTATCCGATGTTTTTCTTTTTGGCCCAAAATAATGGGTTAGCCCCATCATAGTTCCAATAAACCCGATGGCAAATAATAATTGCATACCGATTGGCAGATAATTTGCCGCATTATCAATATTACCAGCTTGAAGAATAAAGAATTGCATAAAGCAAAAATAAGGCAGGGTGAGCAAAAAACAATCTACAATTAAAAAAGAAAATCCCTCTTCGTGTATATGAAGAGGGATTGTGAAATGATGCTTTCTGTATTTAAAAAATCTATTTTGAAGATGCAGCCCCTTTTGACTGTTTTGCCGGTTTCGGCTGTTTTGGTGCCGACGCTGCTTGTAATGCTAATTTATTATTTGTAGCCTCCGCATCTGTGGGATCGAGTGCCAATATTTTATCGCAGTATGCAATTGCAGTCTCATTATCTCTCATCACATTGGCATAATATGCAACAAAGTATTTATAACTTCCAATTAATTGTGGCTGGTATTTTACCGAATCAACAACACCCACTGCAATTGCTTTATCAAAATCGGGGTTAGCCATTGCAAGAGTCATAGTTGTATCAATACCCCATTTAGATTTTGCACTCATATAGTACCCAAAAGCATCATCGGGATATTTTTGACTATAGGAATCAAAAATGGGAATAGCAGTTTCGTAATAACCAGACCTAAAATAGTTGTAGCCCGCATTATAAAAATCAAATTTACCAGGATCCTTTTTTACCGTCAATAATTTTTTATACCAATCCCCTGCATTTTTATATTCTTTCTTTAACTCGTAGTAGCCAGCCATGTTTTTGATATAATTAATTTTATTAGCTTCCAGGGTATCCAGCGCTATTGCCTTTTCTACATAAATAGCGGCTATGGAATCATTACCCTGAAATCTTATTAAAACCGATGCATAAGTGGCATAATCTCCGCTTCCAATGACGGAAGAATCTGCCTCCTTAAAATACTGTTCAAATGAGGCCCTCGATTTTGCTGAGTCGCCTAATTTATTATAGGCATAAGCCTTGATACCATACAACTTCGGGTATGGATCGGCTTTAGCACCTATACACTCATCGGCTTTTGTTATGGCCTGGGCAAATAAGGCCTCGGCATACAAAATTGAAGCTCTTAAATAACAACCTTTTGGATTATCGTCGCTGTTGGCAAGATATTTATCAAGATACTCTGCAGATTTTGGAACATTTGTGGTATAATAAAAATTGTATAAATTTTCGTACACAGGCGCATATGCCGGATCTAACTGCATGGCTTGCAGATAATATCTCATATAAATATCTTCCTGTGCTATACCTTGAGTTTGATAAATTTTACCAATGCGATAGGGAGCCCGGGCATATTTAGCATTCAGTGCCAGCGCAGCCTCATAGGCAATTTGGGCCTTTCCGCCATCACCTAATATTTTATAAGCATCACCGAGGTTCACATACACATCCGGATTGTTCATTTTTTTAATTTCGGTTGCAATCGTCAACTTAGCAACTGCGTATGCAGCATCTCCGTTCTTTGAATTTACATTGGCGAAGCCCACTGCATTTAAAACAGCTGCATCTTTATTCTGCGACAAACTCAGCGCAGTTTCAAAATGGTTCCTGGCATCCTGCGGCTTATTTTCTATTAACTCTATATGGCCCATGCCCGCAAGTAACAGCGCACTATTACTATTGGCCATTAATGTTTTTTGATACAAAGCCTTTGCGTCTGCAACATCTTTAGGTGTTTTATCGTCAGGCTGTATCATAGCCTGCCCCAACCAATACACTGCCTCCACATCATTGGGATTTGCTGCCACTAATTTTTCCAATACCGTTTTTGCACTCTGGTACCTTTCATAGTACAAAAATTGTTTGCCTTCATCGATGTTTTGCGCTTTCACGGAAGCAGAAAGAAGTACAACTGCTAACAACAACATTCCTGTTTTTATCTTTTTCATATAGCCTTGTTATTTATACTTTACAATGATAATTAATTTTACCCCTAATTGTTAAAAAAACAACTTATTATTTTACTAATTTTTCATTAATCTTTACATTTCTTATAGCAAAACCAATTTTGCTGGAACCAAGATAAGCCCTTTTAAAAATAAGTTGCCCCCGTTCAAATTGCATAAAATCAACGAACCTGGCACCAACGCCGCTGTAATTTTCTTTAAGTATATAATACAAACCACGTACCAAGGGATACCGCTTTGTTAGTATGCTTAGTTGGTTTGGTATTATAAATGCAGAGTCTGGGCAACTGCCACACTGCACATAGGCAATTTTAATTTTCTTCAACATATTTACCTGCGCAGTGTCTTCAGGATTCCCAATCCAGCTAATGCCCACAAGGCCAATTGCATTTTTATTTTCTGCTACATAGTTTAATACTTCTTTGCTGTTACTTACGCCTCTTACAACACTTGTATCAAAACCTGCACCTTGTAATATACTATCCAATGCAAAGCGAATGGCGCTGGTAGCACTCAATCCGTCAAATACCACTTGTTGCTTATCGCCGAGTTTGCCAGATAATAAATCTTTCAGGCTCTTTAGTGTAAATATTGTATCTGCACTTTCCCTATTTACAACAACTGCTATTGCATCCGTAGCAATTTTATCATAGCGTGGTATATAATTCATTGAATCTTCAAAATAACGCTCTTCTTTTTTATTAAGACCCCGTGTAACAATAACTAATTTTGTAGCAGAATCGCTTATCAAATCCCGCAAACATTCCGCTTCGGGTTTGTAGAACACATTCACCTTAATACCAGGATTTGAACTTTCAAACATCTTTATCTGTTCATCAATAACAGGTTTAAAAGATTCATCAACACTTATATCAATAGAACTTCTTGTAGAACTATTAATGGCTGCCGGTTGCTTTTTTGAATTACAACCACACACCATACTTGTTATGAAAAAGAAAGCACTAATTAACCTGAGCAATTTATCGTAACTATTAATGTGTATCAATTTCTAAAATAATTTTTCTTATAACCCCGGTAAATTCTAAAAGCCCCATATATCCAACAAATAGCAGCAAATATTTTTATTACCAATGGATCGTATTGGTTAATGTAGGGACGGCTGAAATTTGTGGGAAACATAAAAAAGAAACCCGCCACCACCAAAAACACGCCCATACCATAGTTGGTTATAGAGCGCATTCTCACGATTCCTTTTTCCCTTTCGTTTAATGGTTCATTTTCAAATTCTTCCAGGGCCATATTTTTCTTTTTAGTTAAACAAAGCTGTAGTTTTCATAATTACAGCTTTGCAGGG